>JAPHSW010000223.1 GCA_026196615.1 Gammaproteobacteria bacterium
AAACCATCCATACCTGGCATACGAATATCTGTCACAATAGTATCAGGTTGTGAATTCTTTAATGCATTCAAGACACTTTCTGCATTTTCAAAACTTTCGACCTGAAGATCAGCTTGTTTAAATGCTTTTTCCAAAACCCAGCGAATGGAACGGTCATCATCTATGACCCAAACGATATTTTGCGTGCTCACTTTGCACTCCGATAATTTATACTTTTAATTTTTAACATTAGTCGCATATAGGCAATAAGAGACTAAAAACGGTTTTTCCTGGTTTACTATGACACTCAATAAGCCCACCATTCTGATTAACTAATGACTGTGCAATCGACAATCCCAAACCAGTACCCTCAGCACGCCCTGTAATAAGTGGCATAAAAATTCTTTCCTGCATTTCTTCAGATATACCGGGTCCATTATCGATAATATCCATCTTTGCAACGAGCTTATAACGCTTTTGACCAATATTGAAATGACGCATTACTCGTGTCTTTATCGTAATTGACTTTTCTTTTGGTTCTCCTGATTCCTGATGGCTTTCTGTCTCTTGTTCTGAGAGAGCCTGGGCAGCATTACGCACAATATTTAATACAGATTGAATTAAATGTTCAGGATCAAAAGTAATCTCTGGAATACTGGGATCATAATCAAAATATATTTTTACATCTCTTGTTTTATCTGCTTTAAGCAAACTTCGAACGCGCTCTGAAACAGAATGTATATTAACCAGCATTTGATTTGGGCGTGAATTGGGTCCAAGCATTCGATTGACCAATTTTTTTAATCGATCTGCTTCATCAATAATAACCTGCGTATATTCAGCCAAATCCGGATTTTTTAATTCTCTCTCCAAAAGCTGTGCCGCTCCACGTATTCCTCCCAATGGATTCTTAACTTCATGAGCCATGCTGCGTAATAAAGCCCGAATCGTTTCATGTTGTGCTAATAAGTTTTCTTCTCTTGATATTCGCAGATGTCGATCCAAACAACTGAATTCAATCAGCAAGCGTCTTTCTCTTTTCCCCGATCCTTCAAATGGAATCGGCTGTACACTGATATCAACCGTCACTTTACGCTCATTAATCTGAACTCTTCTCTCTCTTTGAGTAAAAGGATGATTACTGTTCAATGTCTCATGAATAGCGGCGATCAAAAGATCATCAATAAGAAATTGACTGATGGGTTTTGAAGTAATTTTATTTGAGCTGACACCCAGCAGCATTTCAGCCGAAGGATTAATACAAAGGACATTTAATTGCCCGTCCAATAAAACGACAGCAGTATTCAGGTTGTCCAGTATATTTTCTGCCAATTCACCTTGCTGCTTTTTGGAAGTACTCATAGTTGGGCCATTTGAATTATCTGCTGTCCATTTCATTTTTTTTTAAAGATAGTGCAATAATCAAACCAAAGTTAAAAAACAATCAAACTATTTCATAAGCTTTTATTTTTTATAGATTTATTTTATATTATTTTATTGTTCATTTATTTTTTTTCACCATAAGCTCACTATCATGCACTTTTATAGTGCAAAAAAAAACGCCTTTTTATTAAAAGGCGTTTTTAATTAAATCCAAGTTAATGGATAATTATCTTTCGATAAAGTCTAGCAGCTATAATACATATCGAATTCAACTGGGTGAGTCGTCATTCTTAAACGAGTGACTTCTTCCATCTTCAATGAGATAAAAGCTCGAATCATATCTTCAGAGAAGACACCACCTGTTGTCAGAAAATCCATATCATTTTCCAGTGCTTCTAATGCTTGATCCAATGAACTGGCTACCGTTGGAATTTCTGCAGCTTCTTCAGCAGGTAAATCATATAAATCCTTATCCATTGCATCACCGGGATGAATTCTATTCTGGATACCATCAAGACCAGCCATTAGCATTGCTGAAAAAGCCAGATAGGGATTAGCCGTAGGATCAGGGAAACGAACTTCAACACGACGACCTTTAGGATTTGACTCATAAGGAATTCGAATTGATGCAGAACGATTGCGAGCCGAATAAGCCAGCATAACCGGCGCTTCAAAGCCTGGAACAAGACGCTTATAACTATTTGTTGAAGCATTAGTAAATGCATTTAGAGCACGTGCATGTTTAATGATGCCACCAATATAAAACAAAGCAGTTTCTGATAATCCAGCATAACCATCACCAGAAAATAAATTTTCACCATCTTTGAATATAGACTGATGAACATGCATACCAGAACCGTTATCACCGACGATTGGCTTCGGCATAAAAGTCGCTGTTTTTCCATAAGCGTGTGAGACATTATGAATCACATATTTCATTTGCTGAACTTCATCAGATTTACGGATCAGGGTATTAAATTTGACCCCGATTTCACATTGACCTGCAGTCGCCACTTCATGGTGGTGGACTTCAACTTCCTGCCCCATCTCTTCAAGTGTTAGGCACATCTGAGCACGAATATCATGCAGAGAATCAACCGGAGGCACTGGAAAATAACCCCCTTTCACTCCTGGACGATGTCCCATATTACCATCACGATAGACTTTTTCAGAATTCCATTGAGACTCTTCAGAATCAACCTTGACGAACGTACCACTCATGTCTGAACCCCAGCGCACATCATCAAGGATAAAAAATTCAGGTTCTGGACCAAAGTAGGCTTCATCTCCAATACCTGTTGATTTTAAATGTTCAATCGCTCGTTTGGCCACAGAACGAGGATCGCGTTCATAGCCCTGCATCGTCAAAGGTTCAACAATATCACAAGTAATAATGAGAGTCGGCTCATCCGTAAACGGATCCATTACAGCCGTATTGCTATCCGGCATTAATATCATGTCGGAATCATTAATACCTTTCCAGCCTGCAATGGATGAACCATCAAACATTTTACCATCTTCAAAAGTACTGGCTTCAACAGTCTTTGCGGGAACACTAACATGTTGTTCTTTACCATGAGTATCAGTGAAGCGAAAGTCGACAAACTTCACACCATTTTCTTCAATCATTTTTAAAACATCAGACATCTTTGTCTCCAGTTTAGGACTTTGGGGAATTTCTTCCCATATTAAAGTGATTATTGCTTTAGGAACTATATATGAAAATTTAAGACTAACTTAAGAAGTTAGATTTATCAAATGGCCAAATTGTTGAAAAAAGGCATGCACCATAATAGCTCACGCCACACCCGAAACGCACCATACTAGTGCATCACCGATAAAGTAATTCTAACTCGTCAATATACGTCAACTTATCAGCAGCAGTATAAAATTCTTTTTTTAGAGTTTCTGAATTAATATTCGTTGATAGGATGCTCAAGGGCATAATTACTTGAACACTGACCCTGCCATCGAGATAATGAAGAATCACATCCTCAATCAATTTCGACTGTTCAATATCTGCCCAGTGTTGCTCTAGATCTACCATAATCTCATTTCTCAATGGTAAATTTGAACAGGTCGAATCTTCTTCATCATCTTCCGGATCAATATGCACCAGCACCTGAGTAATATCTGGAAATTCCTGAATTAACTCTTTACTGACCTCATCACTGATACGATGCCCTTCAGAAACACTTAGTTGTGGAGCCACTTCAACATGAACATCCAACAAAGCATCAGCACCCATTTGTCTGGTACGAAGCATATGCATATGTCTGACACCAGGGATTTCTGAAATGTGGGCGCTAATAAATTTGACTTTTTTAGGATCGAGTCCTTTATCAACCAGTTGCTCAATACTTTCTTTGGCAATTTCCCAGCCAATTTTTGCAATCATCATGGAAACTATCACTGCTGCCGCCGCATCCAGATAAGGTACGCCTGACATACTACCTGCAATACCAACTAAAACAACAATAGAAGAAATAGCATCACTTCTATGATGCCAGGCATTCGCCTTTAAGATAGGAGAATTCAATTTATCAGCATAAATTAAAGTATAGCGAAATAGAACTTCTTTAGATAAAACAGAGAGTAAGGCCACCCAAATCGTCATACTTTCAGGTGTCACAATGTCGCCTGAAGTTAATCGTTCCAAGGCATCAATAACAATACCAATACCCACTGCAATTAAAATACCACCTAAAACGGCAGCAAAAGCTGTTTCTATTCGAGCGTGTCCATAGGGGTGATCATCATCAGGTGATTGATTACCATGTTTAGCAGCATAAACAACTAAACCATCACTCAGTAAATCAGAGAATGAATGAATGCCATCCACAATTAAGGCATGTGAGTGGCCTATCGTACCAATAATAATTTTAAAAACCGCCAGAACAAAGTTAACCACTGCTCCAACAATAGTTACTCTGGTGGTTATTTGATAACGGTCTGCAAGTGAATACTGGTCATTTTCTGAGTTTTGAGTTGGCATAAGGTAATACTTTTATATTGAACTGAGGTGCTACAAATCTTTACTTAACAAAATAGAATCATACTTTATTTAAAAAAAAAGGCCACTATAAATAGTGGCCTTTTTTCATGTTAAGTATGATCACACTTTTGTATTAAATAATGTACAAAAGAGTATTACTTAATAAATAACATCTCATGATACTTAGGTAAAGGCCATAATTCATCAGCAACAACTGCCTCAAGAGCATCAGCATGTGTACGGACTTCTTCCATTAGATCACGAATTTCACCAGCAAAGTACTGTGTATGATCATCCGTTGTAGCAAAGTCTTCTTTTTCCAACGCTCCACTGAGTTTTGCAACTCCAGCCATCATTGCTGCAGCTTCAGTTGCTACTGTTTTAGCCACTGAATTATCCATTTCAATTCCCATCTCACCCAGACCTGAAGCTGTCATTGTCAGCTCAGATAAGTAACGAGTTGCAGCAGGATAAATACTGGTTGTTGCCATATCAACAACTAACTTAGCTTCAACTTCAATAGATAGAATGTATTGCTCAGCATATACTTCATAGCGACTTGCTAATTCAGCAGGAGACAGAACACCTGTGCTCTCAAATAATGCTTTAACAGAATCTTCTTCTAATGCGGGTAAGGCATCTGCAGTGGTTGGGATATTTTTCAGGCCACGTTCTTTAACAGCCATCTCATGCCAGTCGCTAGAATAGCCATCACCGCCAAAGATTGCATTGCCATTTTCTTCAACCAATTGCTGAAGTACTTTAATCACTGCAGCAGTTTTATCTGTTCCAGCATTTAATTCAGCTTCAAGCTTATCCCCAATCCAGTTTAGTGAATCAGCAAGCATAGTGTTCATTGCAACTAATGGGCCTGAAACCGATTGAGCAGAGCCCACAGCACGGAATTCAAAGCGGTTACCAGTAAATGCAAATGGAGAAGTACGATTACGGTCACCAGGATCACGTTCAAAATTCAGAATTTGAGATAGACCCAGATCCATTTCACCGCCCATTACACCTTTAATCAATTTACCATCTTTAATATCTTCAAATACTTTTTCAAGTTGAGACCCAAGATAAACCGATAAAATTGCTGGAGGCGCTTCATTAGCACCCAAACGATGATCATTACCGGCTGATGCAATAACAGCTCGTAGTAATGGACCAAATTTATGAACACCACGAATCACGGCACCACAGAATAATAAGAAGTTTAAGTTGTCATGTGGAGTCTTACCAGGATCTAGCAAGTTACCTTGTGTAGAATTACCCACTGACCAGTTCACGTGTTTACCTGAACCATTGATTCCGGCAAATGGCTTTTCATGTAACAAACAAATGAAACCATGTTTCTTTGCAGTGCCTTTTAAAATAGTCATCATTAATTGCTGGTGATCAGCTGCCACATTGGCTGCTTCAAAGTAAGGAGCAATTTCAAATTGACCAGGTGCCACTTCATTGTGGTGAGTTTTTGCAGGTATACCTAATTTATACAGTTGATCTTCAACATCTTGCATATAGACCTGAACACGAGCTGGAATCGCACCGAAGTAGTGATCATCAAACTCTTGTCCCTTAGCAGAAGGGGCACCAAACAATGTACGACCTGCTAATAATAAATCAGGGCGGCTATTCGCAAAGTTAGAATCAACCAGGAAATATTCCTGCTCAGCACCACAGCTTGAATTTAATGGTGCTACTTCTTCTTCACCCATAAGTGTAAGTACTCTGCTACCTGCCTTGTTCATAGCATCATTAGAGCGTAATAGTGGAATTTTCTTATCCAGAGCTTCACCAGTCCATGACATAAATACACATGGAATCATTAATGTAGCACCATTGTCTGTATGCTGAATATAAACAGGGCTTGTGGGATCCCATGCAGTATAACCACGTGCTGCATTGGTCATACGAATACTACCATTTGGGAAAGATGAACCATCAGGCTCGCCTTTAATTAGCAAACTACCAGTAAACTCAGTAATTGCCTTACCTTCTGAGTTAGTAACAATAAAACCATCGTGTTTTTCAGCAGTCGCGTGAGTCAGAGGATAGAAAATATGAGAGTAGAATTTAGCACCCTTTGAAGCAGCCCATTCTTTCATCGCTGCAGCAACAATATCAGCAGTCGCTGAATCAAGAGGCTCACCAGTTTGTACCGTTTTCTTGATGGCTTTAAATGCGTTCTTAGAAAGAGACTCTTCCATTTGCGCCAAGCTGAACACATCACTACCCCAGATTTCATTAAGAGGGTCGGTTTTATCGATCTCTAAAGTCTCACGGTTTGTGATTTGGTAAATTGCTTGAAGACGTGATTCATTTCCACTCATTCTATGTTCCTCGGCTAAGTGACTAAATTTTTGGTTACATAAAGTTTATATATTAAATTAATGGCTTATTCTATAGCAATTATCGTACCATCATTTTAAAATCATAGTATTGACAACACTTACAAGCCAACAGACTCGTTTCCTGTTAAAAAAAAATCATTTTTTACAGAAAAAACTCTATTTTTTGCACTAAAATGATGCATAAAAAGAAATGACCAATTTAAAGAATGTTTTAATTTGCCAAGAATCATACTTACATTTATTGAAAAAGCCAACAAACAGCGCTTTTGAATGAAGGGAAAATGAGATATATCATCTACAGAGCAAAAAACAATCTTTTAGATTCTACTCAAAATGATGTAGGTCTTCTTAAGGTAACTTAGCCACTTAAAATAGTAGTAAATTTGAAAAAAGGGGAGAGTCCGAAAGGTGTTGAGAATCAAAGTGGACTTATTCTGTAAAGTATAAAAAATATACAATTATTGCTAAGAAACGGTTTTGTCACTCATCTATTTAATTTATGCTAATTTTAAATCACCTTGACTGAATTGTTCTACAGCAATGACTTGCATTTCATCTGATGGCATGGGACGGCCAAACCAATAACCTTGAACAGTGGGGCAGCCAATTGATTTGACATAATCAATTTGTACTTGACTCTCCACACCTTCTGCAACAATATTCAAGCCCATCTCTTTTGCCATGGCCACAATCGCAGTAATAATGGAATTATTATCATCTGGAGTTTGTATCGTTGAAATAAAGGATCGATCTATTTTTAAATTATTTAGTGGTAAAGTTTGTAAGTAGCTCAATGATGAATAACCCATACCAAAATCATCAACAGCAAATTGAATACCATGACTGGATAATTGTTTTAATTTACCAACCACTAACTCCATATCCTGCATCAATGTATTTTCAGTAATTTCTAATTCCAGTTGCTCTGCCTGTAAATTGTATTTATCCAATGTTTCAAGTACAAATTCAACAAAATGATCAGTATTGATCTGTGAGGCAGAAATATTGACTGCCAGGGTAATATCAGATAATGCTGAATGATTTGATATCCAGTTTTGCAGAATTTTACATGAGGCATCCAACATCCACTCACCAATAGCATTAATCAACCCTGTTTCTTCAGCCAGAGGAATAAAATCATTGGGAGAAATCAAGCCTTTTTCAGGGTGATTCCAACGAATCAGCGCTTCCACACCTGACATTTTTTCAGAGCAGACATCGTACTGAGGTTGAAAGTAGACTTCAAACTGATCTTCCTGAATGGCTTTTCTTATACCATTTTCAACAGATAAATGACTTTGAAACAATACTTTCATGTGATCTGAGAAAAACTCATGACCGTTTTTACCCTTACCTTTTATATTATACATGGCCATATCAGCATGTTTGATAAGCGTTTCACTGCTATCACCATCTTCCGGGTAAATTGCTGTACCAATACTAAAGGTTACATAAACATCATTTCCTTCAATAATAAAGGGATCTTCCAATGACAGCGTGATTTTATCCACAAGATTAGTCACATCATCACGAGAGGTAATATCCGGCAACATCAAATTAAATTCATCACCTCCAACTCGAGCCAGGGTATCACTATCACGAATACAGGTTTTCAAACGTTTGGAAATTTCCTGTAGTAGTTTATCACCTGCAATGTGACCTAAAGAATCATTCACCACTTTAAAACGATCCATATCGAGAAACATCACAGCGACTTTGACATCATTTCGTTTCGCCTGTTTCATTGCAAAATCAATTCTATCACTGAATAAAATTCGATTCGGTAACTCTGTCAACGCATCATGATAAATTTGAAAATTAACCGTTTCATCCAAACGCTTTTGTTCAGTGACATCTCTTGCTACACCATAAATCCCAACAAATTTTTCATTTGAATTTCTATCTGGTATTTCCGACGCATTTAATTTAATAGCAATTGAACGCGATTCAAAACAACAGAGATCCAGGCCAGGAAATTTGGGCACCATTTTAAATTCAACCTTTTGTGGCACATCCACATTGCTCCATGCAGTACTAAAGGCGAAGTTAGCTCTTTCAATATCTTCAACGTGAATAAATTCTGAATAATGATGTCCCAGAAAATCTTCTTGAGTATAACCCAACAACTCTGTAGCACGTTCGTTTACAAAGGCAAAGTTTCCTTTCTGATCCAACATATAGACCATATCTGGAGAATTATTGACAAAGAAGCTATAACGTTGTTCTGATGCCTGGATGCAACGGGTCATTTCATCCAGTTTTTGTTTCATTCCCCTTTTTTCAATCAAGTTATTAATCACTTTGATCAATTCACTGGGAACATAAGGTTTATGTAAAAAATCTTTTACGCCATGGCGCATGGCTAATGTGGCATTTTGAAATGTTGCTTCACCACTGGTGACCACAACGTCTGTATTAGGATACTTAGCTTTCATTTCTTTCATCACTTGAAAACCATCAACTCTGGGCATCATTAAATCAAGTAATAAAATATCAACTCTTTTTTCAGCCAAAATATCAAGAGCATCCTGCCCATCAATAGCTAAAGTACAATCTAAATCATAAAGTGATAACAACTCTTTAACACTTTGACGCATCAACTCTTCATCATCAGCCACTAAAATTGAAACGGGAGGCATTTCATGGGCACCAAATATTTTTTTATAGATACATGATTTATATTTGTTTTCGATATTGATACTATTACCACTCATTTACAGCTCCCTTTATGAGGTTTTTTTGGAGTTCAATCGAAATCAGCCTTTTATTTAAGTCAAAAGCCTTCTTGGCAACAGAATAGTAAATTCTGCTCCACTCACCTCTTGTTGATCTGACGATGATTGCGGCATCGAATAACGATTACTGCCTCCTATCGTTCCCCCCAGATCATTTACAAGATTTTTTATAATACTTAAGCCTAAACCAGAATGTTCCCCTGACTTAGTACTATCAACCGGATTAAAAAGATTATTGATCACTTCCTTTGGAATACCTGGTCCAGAATCAGATACTCGTAACTCAATAAATTGTTCACCATTAAAATTAACCTGATCACGTGTAATGATATTTATTTCACCACCATCAGGCATCGCTTCTGTCGCATTTTTAAATAAATTGGTTAAAATCTGTTTTAAACTATTTACATTACTATCGATTAAAGGAATGGATGCATCTAATTCTATATTAGCAACGACTCCTGATTTTAGAAACAGTGATTCTTGAAAAATTGATACTAATTGATTAATAAGCTGGTTAATATCCACCTTATTAATATCCATTTCTGTTTTTTGTGGTAATTCCCTTATTCGCAATACGATATTACCCACTCGCTCAACTTCTTCCATCAAAATTTCAAGTTGCCCCTGCAACTTGCTGTCTTTTGAATCGGATAATTTTAATGAGAGCACTTGCAGGTAATTTCGAATCACACCTAATGGGTTATTGGCCTCATGCACCAGTTTGCGAATTTGTAATGACTGGACTGATTTTTCTTCTTCCATAATAACCTGAAGTTGATCAGCAATATTTCTGTCTTGAGAGATAACGTCAGATGCTGCTTTAGAAAATTCATAGAGCAGTCCTTTTTCACGTTTTATTTTTATCAGTCGACTTGAGCTAATTCCAGCAATCAAAACCCCGTATTTTTTATTATTCTTTTTGTCAAACAATGGGAGACATAGCATTTCTTCCGTTTTCATCAAACGCAGTAATTGTCTGTCCAAAACTGATTTTTCACTTTTATCCAAATACTCTTGTGAAGAATCATTTGAAGAAATAGGTTTATTTTTTAGCAATGCCTGAACAGGCAAGGTAATATTGGCATCGACTGAAATTTTAAACTGAGCCAATAGTTGTGCCTGACGGTTATTACCATAACGACCTTGTAATTGTCTTGTCTCTTCATCATACGCAAGGAACAGACAATTGGATAAATCAAACAAAATTTTGAGATTTTGCATGATTTGTTCAATTAATTCTTTTTCTGTACGACCTTCTAGTCGACAGTCATTAATATGCTGGAGTGAACTGGATAGGGCAATGGTTCGGACATGATCAGCCAGGTCCATTTGTATTTGCTCATTATCGAGCTCAACCATTTTATCGTCATTAACTGTAATTCCCATTTTTTTAGCTGTCTTGAGAAATTCAGCATAACTATTGCTGAGAACTTCTTCCAATACAGGCTGATTTAAATCAAACACATGAGAAATTTCTTGAAAAATACTTTCCTTATTTTCTATCTCACTATTTTCTTTGAGCACCGCTAACTTACGAGACAGATTAATCACTTGCACCAGGTGCGGCGCACCCATGATTTGCTCAGCCGATTCACGTTGATACAAAATAGCATCACCCAGCATTGAATCACTATCGAAGCCACTTATAATCCAGGCACCAAGCTTAGGTATACTCGCCCCAATAAAATCTTCTTCCATACTAGTGAGTCGGGAATCCAGCTCTGATATTGATACTGATTGAAGTTGCTCAAGCTCTTTTACATAGTCATCTGCATTGTGCATCAAACATACTAATTCACCTAACTTGTGCAACAAGCCCACTAAATAAGCTTCATCTTCATGTGGATAGCCAGTGATATGTGCCAATGCTTTAGCAATATTCGCAGTGGTTAGTGAGGTTTGCCAAAACCGAGCAAGCATTCCCTCATTATCGACATTAAACTGAGAGAAAAATTGTTGTACTGCTGAGTTAATTGCAATAGTTTTTAATGTTTTCAAGCCAAGGGCAACCAGCAGACGATTGAAATCTTTGCTCTGATTCCATTGATAAAAAGCACCAGAACTGGCAATAGACATCACGCGAGTTGTAAGCGCAGGATCTGCCTGAATAATTTCAGTAATTTGTGAAAAACTAACGTCAGGATCCCTTATCGCTTCAAGCAATTGAAGCAATGCATGAGGCATTGATGGAATTTTATCCAACTCTATATTCAATGATTGATTTAATGGGGACTGTTGCATTCTACACCACTTACTCCAAAGTCTTTATGCAAACACTTAACAATATCACCTAAGTCTATGTAATTTTAATTAAATTTACAAGCTTGTCATCTAATTCTTACGTAATTATTTTTTAAAATGTGCTGCAATTTTGTAAATTTCTACAATTTTCAATATACTCGACTCATTTAATTACTTCAGATAATTCGGAAACAGATGCCTGTCACCAACGAGCAGAAAGATAATTTCGCACGGGTAATTGCCATTTCCAGCGGTAAGGGTGGTGTCGGCAAAAGCACTTTGGCGACTAATCTGGGAATCGCTCTGGCTAATCTGGGGAACAAAGTCTGCTTATTTGATGCAGATACCAATCTAGCTAACATCAATATTCTTCTTGGCATCACACCATTACACACCCTGGAACATTTTTTTAAAAATGACCTTTCTATCTATGAGGTACTCACTAAAGGTCCAGGGGGAATTGATATTATCTGTGGTGCTTCAGGTGTCAGTGACTTTGTTCATTTTTCCCCTGAACAACAAAAGAAGCTCACTCAGGGTCTACACTCTCTGGAAAAAAATTATCAATATTTGCTTATAGATACAGCAGCTGGCATCGATGAAACCAATATTAATTTAATATTGGCTGCGCCATATCTGCTGTTAACTATCACTGGTGAACCCACTTCATTAACAGATGCCTTTTCTTTGCTTCGAGTATTAATAAAATACCATTTTAAACGCCCCATACTTGTGGTTGTTAATATGGCTGACAATCGTAAATCTGCTCAAGCCACATTCAAACGTTTTAAGAATGCTGTCAATAAATACTTACACTTGAAACAAATACATCTTGCAGGCTATGTTGTAACAGATAGAAATATTGCCCATTCCATTCTAAAACAACAGGCTGTTTTATTGAGTTACCCTGATTCAATGGCCAGTCAATGCATTAATAAAATTAGTAAGCGCTTACTGACAGCGTTTAATCATAAACAATCACAAAATACACCTTTTAGTAATTTTTTTAATGACTTAACATTATCGGATGAAATTAACAAACAAACAAAAAAAGAGAACAGAGAGCTTGAGTCGAGCTCTATAGCACCCCAACAGCAGCAAACAATAAATCACACAACTCAATCAAATGAAGCACTTGCTAAATATTCAGATCTTTTAAAGCATTTACTCAGTACATTTCAAGAAAAAAAGATTATAAAATCAGTCAATAGTAATGATACTGGCATGCAACAAGACAACACACAGCAGATATCTGAACCTGACTTCCAATCATCAACTCAAACAAAAAATCATTACATACAAACAGAGGATGCACTTGCCGAAATATCTGACTTATTAAAACAGGCTCTTATTAATTTTGATGAAACTAATGAGAAGCAATCTGACCGTGATACTAATAATAGCCAGATACTGCCTGGAGCTCAGGCTGTTCCAACGTTAGTCATTCCAGCATCAAACAATGAGCAGGCAATAATTCACGACATTGAATCTGATGATGATACAAAAAAACATTCAGGCTTATTACATGCCAGTCATTATGCTCGCTTATTGGGGGAAAAGAAGTTTCACCGATAGGTAATGATATTTTGGTCTACCCATAAGTTAATAAAGATGGGTTAACAAAGGGGATTGATAAAAGAAGGATAAATAAAAAAGCCCACCCATCCATTATATCAATGGATGGGTGGGCCTTTTAATAGCAAACCTAATTATCATCAAGATAAAAAGGTCGTATCACTTAAAAATATTAAGCTTATTTTGCTGCAGGAGCTGTTGCTGGTGCTGGAGCAACTGGAGCTGGCATTGGACGTGGGTAATAACCAGACTGGTCTGAGTACTGGTTGTAACCATTAAAACGGCTGTTCATGTTATTGTAACCGTTGTAGTTGCTGTTACCATTTCCATAAGCTGAACCACTTGTGTTACCTTTACCACGACCACGGCCACGTGCTTTAATGGTGATTTCTACATCTCCATCCATGTCGCTATCCATACTGCCGTCACCCCAACCGTTACCATAAGCATTGTTATTCATGTTGTTGTAACCGTTACCGTTCCAGTTAGTATTTGAGTTGCCGTTATCACCACCCCAAAAAGCGTTAGCAGTCATAGAAACAACAGAAGTGGCGATTGCAGCTGCAATAATTAATTTTTTCATTTTATACTCTCCAGTATGTAAATCTTTTTAATGTGTGTTTTTATAAAATTTAATTTAGTCACGTTGATTTTTTTTATTTTTTCCTTCAACGTGTGGACAGTATATTAGATATTATTAATATAAGCAAGCACCGATATTGTTTTTTTTTAAAAAAGTGAGTTATTTCTTTATTTATGCTTACTCACTCTCTTGATTCACTTCAATAGTAATAATAATTTCATTATCTTTTTCAATGATTTCAATAACTTTATGGCCATTGATTCGACTCCAGCTGGGAATATCCATTTTTGCTCCAGGATCGGTACTGGTCACAGTGAGCAAATCACCTGTTTTCAATTTAGCGACCGCATCCTGAGCACGAATGACTGGCAGGGGACAAAGCAAACGACGTGCATCTAGCTGCTGATGGCTTTTTTCTGGCTGATGGCTCATACAATCCATTCCTTATTAATGTCACCTTCTAACATTGGGGCAACCGTGTACTCTGCTTCTGTAGCATCAATCTGACGAACTTTTAGGGTAACTTCCGGATCATTTTTTCCTTTACTATAACGTGCGACTAGTGAAAGTGCCTGATTAAGTTCTTCATCTGATTTGAATTCGCCATCAACTAGACATAGAGCACCTGGGTGACTGATTGGAAAAATGGAAACCATTAGATTTTTATAGCCCTGCATAAAATTGTTTTCACCTTCTTCCCGACCAATAATAATTTTTAAGTGAGGTGCCAGGCGAAAATGACGTCCCATTTTAAGCATAATAATATCATCCAGCTCATATTCACGGCTGGAACGATTGGTCCACATATCTTTTAGCTTAATTGCATAGTTTTCATCCGTCAGCATGCAACAACCTCCAGCTGGCTGGGCATAATCTTTAAACCCATATTTCTCAGCTAAAGCCATTTGTGGTTTTCGAGTGCGACCAGAAAAGTCGTACATTTTATCCCTATCCAGCCAGCCTTCACGCTCGGGTAGAGTGGCAGGTAATTGTTTTGCACTCAATGGTCTAACCAATAAATCATCACCACCTGAGTCTTTGGCAACAATCGGCATTGTTTCCCGGCGTTGTGACATAGGACGTTGTCCCACAACTTCTCCAGTGATAATAAAGTCAAAATCATGTTCTTTAATCCATTCAACAGCCTTTTTCACCATAAAGGTTTTACAGTCCAGACAAGGATTAACATTTTTCCCATAACCATGAACAGGATTTAATAAAATATCTTTGTACTCTTCAACCACATCAACAATATGTAACTTAACTCCTAGTTGCTCAGCAACCCAAAGAGCATTATTACGCTTTTGTTTATCTTTGTGTTTTTTTCGTACCGCATGAGTATGACCTTCAACACAAAATCCAGTAAAAAAGTTAATCCCTTCAACATGAATTCCCTGTTCCTGAATCGCTCTGACAGCCAACATAGAGTCCAGACCACCTGAGATTAAGGCAACGGCTTTACGTTGTTTTTTAATTGGCTGCTCTTTAAACTGTTTTTCCTGTGCTGGTTCCATAATGCAACGACTCTCATATCTCAAAATAATAAATACTAATTCGTCATTATAACAAAAAAATGAGGTAGATTGAGACAAGACAATAGAGACTGTTCTCCTTTATCTTTTTTAAGACTCAGGAGAACAATGACAACACAATAAAATATAAATGCTAAACAAGGCTGGTGGCAATAATAGGCCGTTTAATTGAAGATACTATTATTCAATGTCACTGAAGATAGGGGTGTGGTATCACGGTGAATATTACTGTTTTTATGAAAGGCTCGGATTTCTTCTTTTGTCATATACAACTCATAAGCCAGTTGACGATGCTCAGTACATAAGCCAGCTTTACGAATTGCTATAGTAATTTGGGTCGGTGTATATTTTTTATTTTCACCATAAAGTGATCGCAACTGTTCAGGAAGCTTAGTCTGATAAGAACGACGAGCAAAATACTGTTTGGTATTAGAAATCAGGTTAAACATCAGAAGCCTCCCGAACAGATCGAGCTTTTCTGTGTTTCATGATGTCATTATATTGTTTAGATAACTTTCTTTCCCAGCGCCAGAACGATATCAAATTACTGATTGATTCCTTAATGGCTCTAAAACCGGCATGATGTTGAGATATTGCTGAATGATGTTCTATATACATTACAACTCCTTTTTAAACCGCTCCAATTATATTCCTATTTGACTCTATTCTTAGTTTATCAAATGAATCCATGAAAAGAACTGGGGTATACCCATTAGAGTTAAATAATGTGATAAACCTCTCAGATAAAGTGAGTTTTAGATGAGTTTCAAGTAAAGTTAACCTTAAAAAACTTTTAGCATTACACTTTCATATTGAGATAACAATTAATTAAGACGGATTTAAACTAATGAAACAAATAAAGTTTCAATACTTCAAAACATCATATGGTGAATTAATCTTAGGTACATTTGATAATAAATTATGCCTCTGTGACTGGCGATATAGGAAAATGAGAGATACCATCGATAACAGAATTGTAAATGGACTTAATGCTAAATTTATAGAAAAAAATAATAATGTTATTGAGAAAACCAGGTATCAACTGGATGAGTATTTCAACCACAAAAGAAAAGTATTTAGTATACCTCTCCTTATGGTTGGTACAGAGTTTCAAAAAAAGGTTTGGGATGGTTTGATAAAAATTCCTTTTGGTGAAACATCCAGTTATTTAGAACTTGCAGAAAATATTGCTAATAAAAATTCTGTAAGAGCAGTAGCCAGTGCAAATGGTGCTAATGCAATCTCTATACTCATTCCTTGTCATCGTATTATAGGTAGTGATGGCAGTCTAGCAGGATATGCCGGTGGGTTAAAAACAAAAGAGAAACTTCTCAATCTAGAAAATGATTTATTTAATTAAAACCAGAGAATTTGAAGAAAAATACAGCTGAACATTAAGAATTATGTTATTCATCTTCTTTTATCTCAACATATTTTTCGATAGATTTAGCAAGCATGGAATAAGCAGAATCCGTATATTCACTTACTTTATGCTCTACTATTATTTTACCTGATACCCAAACAGCATCATACAAACCATCAACTTCAATTGGTGTATTTGTTTTTACATAAATAACCTGGTTTGCTGGAGGAGGAGGTACATGGATACAAGCACCAAAGTAAGGTACTAGTAGAAACTCAGAAGTACTCATTCCATCAAAGTCCAGTGGTAAAATATAACCAGCCAGTTTGATGCTCTGACCATCCATTTTTTCATTAATGGGTGCACTTGCTAATAAATCTTTTAATTTTTGTTGCACCTCAATAACAATTGGATCAGAGTCTTCCATATTATCTAGATCATATTTTTGAAAATAGTCAGCCAACACTTCATCAGGCCTGTAATCATTGGGTACTAAATCAATCCATTCAACCGTTTTAAATATCGCTTGATAGTTTATATCTGGTTCACTTATTTGATTCCCAATCACTGCTTTTTTTTGTACTTTCTCATTAGATGATGAATCACACCCTGTCAGTAATTGAAAAAAAAGAATCACTATTAAAATTTGAAAACGAATTGACATAAAACTACCTTAAAATTAAATATGTAATGTTAGACCATCCATTAATGATGTCTTATATGCTCTGAAGCCTGGTATGATCCCCATAACAAAACCTACACCTGTAATCAGGCTGAGAATAAAGATTTCAGAATTACTTAAACTACTTATACCAATATACAATCCCAAGTGATGTTCCAATAAAGGTTGGAAAATTATTAGTAACATATAAAGTAATATTACTCCTAATAAGCAACCCAATAAGACAAAGCCTAAAGATTCACTCATTAATAACAAAAAAATCTGCCAAGGTCTTGCTCCCATTGATCGTAATATTGCAATTTCACGACGTCGCTCATTTAAGCTCGTTAATAATACTGTTAGCATTCCCAATAATCCTGTTACTACAACAAAAACAGAAATGATCCATAACGCTTGATCTGCCATACCCATTAAGCTCCAGAATTCCTGTAAAGCAACACCGGGCATAATAGCTAATAGAGGTTCCTGAGAGTAGACATTAACCATCCGTTGTACCTGAAAAATACTGCTTTTAGATGTTAAGCCCACCATGAACGCAGTAATCGCTTTAGGTTGCAAATCCATTTTTTCTGCTTTTTGTGCTGAGATATTTAATCCTGTTGGCATGCCCTGCTGCCAATCTATATGGATGGCTTCCATTCCAGACAAACTAATATGTATGGTTTGATCAACTGGAGTACCAGTTGGTTTTAAAATGCCAACCACTTTAAAGGGTTTATCATCATGCTTATGAAGATTTACTTCTCCTGAACCATGGGCAATTACAATGGATTGCCCTAACTTATAATTCAATTTTTTTGCAACATCAGAGCCAAGCACTGTATCGTATACATTTACAAAAGGATTTCCCTTTGAAAATTTAAGTGTTTTATGACGTGAATATTGATAATGTTCAAAATAATCCTGAGTTGTTCCCATTACTCGAAAACCTTTATGAGAATCACCAAGAGATATAGGAAATGACCATTTAATTTTGGGGTGTTCAATTATTTTTTGATAACTATTCCAGGAAATATTATTAGTAACCTGACCAATACGGAAAACAGAATATAATAATAATTGAATTGAACCACTTCGCGCACCTACAATTAAATCAGTTCCAGAAATAGTATTGGCAAAACTTAAACGTGTTTCTGTGCGAATTTTTTCAACTCCTAATAGTAGACTTACACTAATTGCAATGGAAAAAATAGTAATAATTGCTGTAAATTTACGATTATAAATGCTTTTTAAAGTCAAGTTCAGAATAGTTAAATTCATATTTAAGTCTGCTTAATCTAAATCTGATTAATTTCAGAAAAATGTATAGTCCGTTCAAAATGATGTTTTAAATTAGCATCATGGCTGACAAAAATTAATGTTGAATTCTCTTCATCACACTGTTGAAATAATAAGTCCAGAAAAATATTTCGGTTATCTGCATCCAGGGAAGAAGTTGGTTCATCAGCAATGATAATTTCTGGATTACCTATTAAAGCTCTTGCAGCTGCAACTCTTTGTTGTTGTCCTATACTAAGCTCAGTAACTGGCATCGATAATAATTCTTTATCATAAAGTCCCAACTGTGCTAATAATCTTTTTGCTTCATTTTCAAGTGAAAATTTCTTTGTTGCTTGTTGGTAGCGTTTTTTTGAAAAACGACATGGAAGAACAACATTATCAATCATAGATAAATAAGGGATCATATTAAACATCTGAAAAATAAAACCAATATGATCTGCTCTGAATTGATCACGTTTACTGCCACTTATATTCTGAATACTCTGACCTAGTATTTTTATATTGCCTGAAAGAGGTAATGTAATTCCTCCTAACAAGCCAAGTAAACTACTTTTACCGCAACCACTAGGACCTTCAATAAATACTCTTTCATTTTTGGTAATAGTTAATTGCTGAATATCGAGTATAACGGGTCCATCTTTTTTCCAGCTGAACAGTAATTGCTGTAGTTCTATGATTGAATTTAAAGACATAAAAAGTACTTATCTAAGCTGAGAAATGATATTAATTTAAGTGGATAATAACTTTGTCATCATGTAATAAAAACGTAGTTTGTTTATTTTCTGTAATTAAATAGACGCGTATTTTATGTAATTCCTGATAATCATCAAATAGTGTCAATTGAATTGTTTTTAATTCATCTGATGACAAGCACTGATATTCATAATTTGCTATAAATTCAGCATGATCTGATGCCTCATTAGTCTCATGATTTTCTTTATCATGCTCATCATGTTCATGGTCTCGTCCCTCTTGCTCATCGACCCGCGGGAGGCGGTCATGCCCTTCGTTGTGCAGGGGCTGAAGCTGGCGGAAATGAAGAAGGTGGCGCTGGGGCGGACGGCGCGCTGGAGCGTCGCGGCGCTGATACTGGGCTTTGCCGTGGCCGTGCCCGTCACGATCTACTGGCACTACGACAGAGGCATGGGCCAGACGAGCGATGGCTGGACGAAGAACGT
>JAPHSW010000053.1 GCA_026196615.1 Gammaproteobacteria bacterium
AACCGTTCAATTGCCTGGGGAATTGCACAAGCAATGAAACGCGAAGGGGCTGAACTTGCATTTACTTATCAGAATGAAAAGTTAAAAGGACGCGTGGAAAAATTAGCCACTGAATGTGATTCAGACATTGTTTTACCCTGTGATGTTGCCGATGACGAACAAATAGAGAAAGTGTTCGAAGATCTTGATAATTTCTGGGATCATCTTGATATCATTGTTCATTCTGTAGCATTTGCACCAAGAGAAGAGCTTAGCGGTGAATATCTTGATAGTGTGACTAGAAAAGGATTTATTACAGCCCATGAAATCAGTTCATACAGTTTTGCAGCTCTTGCAAAAGCAGGACGTAATATGATGGAGGGTCAAAATGGTGCTCTATTGACTCTATCTTATCTTGGTTCAGACCGAATAATGCCAAATTATAATGTCATGGGACTTGCTAAAGCCAGCCTTGAAGCAAATGTTCGTTATATGTCTGAATCACTTGGACCAGATGGTATTCGTGTTAACTCAATCTCAGCCGGACCAATTAGAACTCTAGCAGCAGCAGGTATCAGTGATTTCCGAAAAATGTTAACACATGTTGAAGAAAATGCGCCACTGAGACGTAACGTGACAATTGATGATGTAGGTAATACAGCAGCATTTTTATGTTCAGATTTAGCTTCTGGTATCACTGGTGAAAATATTTATGTTGACTCAGGATACAATCACATTGGTATGGGTGCACTCAATAAATCAGAAGAATAATCACCTCCTTGTCCATTAAGATAAAGTAAATAAGATTCATATGTAATAAAAAAGCCAGTACCTCATAAAGAAGTACTGGCTTTTTTAATAATATGCAAAAAAAACTCTTATTAATATTGGCTTCTATTAGTTCATTTCACCTCAAAATCAATAAGAATTCAAAGAATTATTCTTCCTCTGCAATCAATAGTTTTTCATTAATCACAATTTCAGACTCAGAACGAATTTGTAAAACTGATAATGAAGTTTCAACGTTACCTTTATTTTGCAACAAAGCCTTTTTAATATTATCAAATAATGCTTGATCCCCACTGTCACCATCTTCAATGGACTTAATATTTACGATAGCAATATCACCATTCATCATTTTTGTAGTAGCAAATTTTGTTTCACGAGGCATTGTGAATGCTTTACGAATAATATCAGCAGGTACTTTTATCATTTCTTGACGATCAACCGTTCCTGTATTTTCAACAATAAAAGCATTGGTCAGTGCAAGTTCTTCGAATACAGCCCCCTCAGTCAATTGTTTAACAATTTCAGTTGCCTTTTCTTGTGCTTTTGAAGTTAATAAATCCCTAGTTAAGCGTTTTTGAATTTGTTCTTTTACTTCTTCTAAAGGTTTAACATTAGCGGGTATACGTTCAATAACACGGATAACAGCAACATGATCTTCATCAAGTTCAATTAAATCACTATTATTACCTTCTTCTAAAACACTGTCACCAAAAGCAGCATTGAGTAATTTAGGATTAGCAAAAATACCTTCACCACCAGAGCTACTGATAAAATCACTTTCTTTTATTTTTAAATTAAGCTCTGAAGCAACAGGTTCTAAAGAATCAGGTTGTTCAAAAGCAGTAGTCTGCATCAGCTCAACTTGTTCAAAATAAGAATTTTCAACTTGCTCAATCTGAATAGACTCAATGATTTTATCTTTAACATCTTCAAGAGGTTTTGATTCGCCTCCTTCAATTGAATCCAGTTTTATAATGTGATAGCCAAATGATGATTCAACCAGTCCCGAAATATCACCTGGATTTAATGAAAAAGCACTGTCTTCAAAAGCAGGAACCATTTCCCCTCTACCAAAGAAACCAAGATCACCACCGCTATCAGCTGAGCCGGGATCTTTTGAAAACTCTTTTGCCATTTCAGAAAAATCAGCACCTTGATTGATTTTATCTAAGACAACCTGAGCGTCTTGTTTCACTTTATCTTTAGCACTACTGTCAGCATCTGTTGCAAAAGTAAATAGGATATGACTTGCTTTACGACGTTCTGGTTGGGTATATTGCGCTATATTACTTTGATAGTATTTATCAATTTGCTCATCTGTAATTTGTATATCTTTAGCAAGCTCTTTACGAGAGATTTCAAGGTAGGCCAATTTAATTTGTTCAGGATTTTCAAATTGATTTTGAAAACTCTGATAATAGTTTGATATCTCTTCTTCATTCACAGTCACAGAATCTTTGAAATTTTCTGCTTTAATAACTGCATAAGCAATGTCTCTTTTCTGTTTTACTAACTGAATCACGCGTTCAACTTCAAGATCGGAAACAAACGTTGAATTATTAATACCCTCAGAAAATTGTTGCAGTAATAATTGGGTTGCTACTCGATTACGATAATTAGATTTACTATACGCACTGGGTAAAGAACGGTTATAAACTTCTTCAGAAAAGACCCCATCTAATTGAAAGTTTGTATCAGCACGAATATATGCATCCACTTGTTCTTTACTGATCGTTTGTCCCGTATCTGATAGAAAATTAAGTAAAGCACGATTATTAATTAATTTTTCAAGTACAACTTTCTTAATCAGGGCATCATCTACCTGACCTTTAAATTCTTTTGATTGTTCCTGAACAGCGTTTTGAAATTCCTGCACAGATACTTTGTAATCACCCACGTTGGCAACAGAAGGATTGGAGTCAGGAGTGATATAACTATTGATACCCCAGAGTGCAAAAGGAATTGAAATCAGAATTACGATTACCCAGGCAAACCATCCTGTTGCCCTTTCTCTGATACTGTGTAGAAGCATTAAATTATCTCATTCAATTAAGTTAAAACAATAATACTGCTTATAAGCAATTCAATAACATATGATTATATACATCTTAAACATGATTAACCAGATTGCCATTACATATAGATAAATTGTAGATAGATTATGGTTATAGTAGTTTAAGAAAAATCAGTGAAAACCCCATAAAATTAAAGGCAGTTTATAGCATATTTTCAAACAAAATAAGTTAAATTCTTAGGAAACTTATTTCATTTAACTATTCACTTTATATCATCTTTTTTATAAACAGAAGTCCAAAAAAAAGCGCGTCATAAACGCGCTTTTATATATGGCGGAACGGACGGGACTCGAACCCGCGACCCCCTGCGTGACAGGCAGGTATTCTAACCAGCTGAACTACCGCTCCAAATTTTTCAAATAAAAACAGTTTTCTATTTGTTTATACATTTAGTATTAGTAAATTTCTAATTGACTAAATGAACAATCATACTGAATTTAAATGGTGGGTGATATAAGATTCGAACTTATGACCCCCGCCTTGTAAGGGCGGTGCTCTAACCAGCTGAGCTAATCACCCTAATATCTTGATTAAAGAGCTTTTTTTAAAGCTCTATTAATTAAGATGTTCTAGTGAAAGTATTGTAAAGAAATTGAGTTACTAAAAAACTTAATCTACTAAAGGATCTTAGTTTAAAACAACATTTTCTTGCTAAATGACTTTCCAAGAAAGCGCTTAGTTTACAGCTTCTTTTAATGCTTTACCAGCTTTAAATGCAGGATTTTTTGATGCTTTAATTTGTATCGTTTCGCCTGTACGAGGATTACGTCCAGTGCGTGCAGCTCTTTCTCTAACTTCAAAAGTTCCGAAACCAATCAAAGTGACAGGTTCGTTACTAGCAAGTGAATCAGTAATTGCTTTAATAGTTGCATCTAATGCACGTCCAGCTGACGCTTTAGGTAAGTCAGCATTTTCAGCAATAGCGTTTATTAGTTCAGATTTATTCACAAAAGCTCCCCTTTTTATTATCTATAAAAAAACATTTAAAATCATATTGAATGAAACGAATTTCAGTTCATTAGATCTTAACCAACCATTTTAAAATTGAGATGAAAAGTCAAAATGTAATTATAGAAAGATAAGATATAAAAAAAAATATTAAATAACACAAGTGTTGTGTAACAACGGATACAGGGGTATTGAATCAAAATTTATTGTTAAAATCTAGCAATATTTTTAATTTCTTTGATATTTATTTAAAATACTATAAAAGCATCACATATTAAGAACCTTTTACAATTAATAAAAGGTCAATAAAACAAAGTGTTACATATAAATTCCAATCTTTTTTTGTCATTACTTATAAAAAAAATTTATTCAAATAAATAAACAAAATATGACAAATCAATTTTAAAAAAAATATTAAATATGAAAAAAAGCCCAAAAAAAAGCATCAATAACAAGTTATTGATGCTTTTTTGTATTACATAAATACTAAAATTAAGATAGAGAAGTATTTCTAATGTGCTCTAATACCTGCAGATTTTTTTCTAGATTTAACTTTTCCTGAAGAAACAGTTACTTTGGTTGGCTCTGGTGAATGAACCAAAGCAAGTTGTAACACTTCATCAATCCACTGAACAGGATGAATATCAAGTTTTGAAACAATGTTTTTTGGTAATTCAACCAAATCCTTTTTGTTTTCATGTGGAATAATTACAGTCTTAATACCACTTCTTAAAGCCGCTAAAAGTTTTTCTTTTAAGCCACCAATAGGTAGTACTTCACCACGCAAGGTTATTTCACCTGTCATTGCAACATCAGCTTTTACTGGTATTTCTGTCAATGCAGAAACAAGTGCTGTGCACATCCCGATACCCGCACTAGGACCATCTTTTGGAATAGCACCTTCTGGAACATGAATATGAATATCTTTGCTTTCATAAATTTCATATGGAATTCCCAGTGTATCTGAACGACTACGAACCACAGACATTGCAGCCTGAATAGATTCTTTCATCACGTCACCTAATTGACCTGTAACACTATTTTTTCCTTTACCAGGCATGACAGCAGTTTCAATCGTTAATATTTCACCACCAACCTCTGTCCATGCAAGGCCTGTTACTTGACCAATTTGATTTTCCTGTTCAACACTACCATATCGGAAACGACGAACACCAAGATACTTTTCTAAGTTCCGACTGGTAACAGATACTTTTTTGGTTTTCTTATCCAATAGGATTTCTTTCACAACCTTACGGGCAATTTTTGCCACTTCACGCTCAATACTTCTCACACCTGCTTCACGAGTATAATAACGAACAATATCTCGAATAGCGCCTTCACTAATACTTAATTCTGTTTCTTTTAAACCATTATTTTTTAATTGTTTAGGAATCAAATAACGTGAAACAATATTTAACTTCTCTTCTTCTGTATACCCCGGAAGACGTATAACTTCCATTCGGTCAAGTAAAGGCCCTGGAATGTTCATGCTATTTGAAGTTGCAACAAACATCACTTCTGATAAATCATAATCCACTTCCATATAGTGATCATTAAACGTATTATTTTGCTCTGGATCTAAAACTTCTAATAATGCTGAAGAGGGATCGCCACGCATATCCATTGCCATTTTATCAATTTCATCCAACAAGAAGAAAGGATTTTTTACTTCGACCTTAGATAAATTTTGCATAATTTTGCCTGGCATAGAACCAATATAAGTTCTTCGATGACCACGTATTTCAGCCTCATCACGCACCCCACCTAAAGACATACGTGTAAATTTACGATTAGTTGCCCTGGCAATAGATTGTCCTAGTGATGTCTTACCAACGCCTGGAGGACCAACAAGACATAAGATAGGACCTTTAAGTTTTTTCATACGTTGCTGGACTGCAAGATATTCCAAAATACGCTCTTTGACTTTTTCAAGACCATAATGATCTTCTTCTAAAATTTCTTCCGCTTTAGTGAGATCATGACGCACTTTAGAACGCTTTTTCCAGGGAACATTAGTTAACCATTCAAGATAATTTCTAACCACTGATGCTTCAGCCGACATAGGTGACATCATTTTTAATTTATTAAGCTCAGCCATTCCTTTCTTTTTAGCTTCTACAGAAAGGCCTGATTCTTTTATTTTTTTCTCAAGCTCTTCAAGCTCATTTGGAACATCATCAATGTCATTGAGTTCTTTCTGAATTGCTTTCATTTGTTCGTTCAGATAGTATTCTCGCTGACTTTTTTCCATTTGTTGTTTAACACGCCCACGAATCCGTTTTTCGACTTGAAGGATATCAATTTCAGATTCCATTTGTGCTAATAAATGTTCAAGACGTTCACGCACACCCGATATTTCTAAAATGACCTGCTTTTCTTCAATTTTAAGAGGCATATGAGCAGCAATCGTATCTGCTAAGCGACTAGGATCTTCAATGCTGGACAATGAAGAAAGGATTTCAGGCGGCACCTTATCATTCATCTTAACGTATTGATCAAACTGGTTCATAACAGTTCGAGTAAGAACATCAGCCTCACGTTCATCTATTTTTTCATGCTCACAAATTGAGATTTGTGCCGTGTAATAATCTTCAGAGGTAAATAAATTTTCAACTTCAGCACGTTCATCACCCTCAACTAAAACTTTGACAGTGCCATCAGGCAATTTGAGTAATCTAAGAATGGAAGCAATTGTTCCAACCGAATTGATGTCTTCTGGACTTGGATCATCATCAGAAGCATTTTTTTGTGCAATAAGAAGGATTTTTTTATCTTCTTCCATCGCTGCTTCAAGTGCATTTATTGACTTTTCTCGACCTACATAAAGAGGTATCACCATATGAGGATACACAACAACATCACGTAGCGGTAAAACGGGGTAAATTTGTGTTGTATCAGTTACTTTTGAAATATTGGTTTCATTCTCCATCAAGGAGCCCTCTTCTATTGCTTATTATTGATTTTTATATACCATTATCTTGTTAACTTATTTAAAGCAACACAGTAGGTCTATAAAGCTGTAGAAAGTACAGCACAAGGTCAGTTAATATTTATCTGACACTTTTATTCTATATGATTTAAATATGGGTGTTTAGAGAAAAAAATCAAGTCGAAAAGACTTTTTTTAAACGTTAAACATAAAAAAAGAGGCTTAAAAGCCTCTTTTTTTATTAAACAAATGAATAAACTTCACAAAGAATATTCTATTCTCCCGATGCCTTTTTATCTTCTTTTGCATAAATTAGCATTGGTTCAGACAAACCATTAATAACGGATTCATCAACCACAACAGTTTCAACATCATCAATAGATGGAAGCTCATACATAGTATCCAGCAATGACTGTTCCATAATTGAACGCAAACCACGCGCACCAGTCTTTCGTTCCATTGCCTTTTTAGCAATCGCTTTAAGTGCTTCTTCTCTTAAATCAAGTTCAGCACCTTCCATTTCAATCAGTTTGCTATACTGTTTTGCCAATGCATTTTTAGGCTCAGTAAGAATTCGGATAAGTGCTTCTTCATCAAGTTCACGTAAAGTTGCTATGACAGGCAAACGTCCTACAAATTCAGGAATTAAGCCGTAACGTGTCAAATCTTCTGGTTCAATATCATCAAGCAATTCACCAAACAGTTTTTCATCATCTTTACTAGTCACTTCAGCACCAAAACCTATACCACTTTTATCAGAACGGTTTTGGATCACTTTATCCAGCCCAGAGAATGCGCCACCACAAATAAACAGAATATTAGCAGTATTTACCTGTAAAAATTCTTGTTGTGGATGCTTTCGACCACCTTGTGGCGGAACAGAAGCCACAGTGCCTTCAATTAGCTTCAACAGTGCTTGCTGAACACCTTCTCCCGACACATCTCGTGTAATAGAAGGGTTATCAGATTTACGTGAAATTTTATCAATTTCATCGATATAGACAATACCAGTTTGGGCTTTCTCTACATCATAATCACACTTTTGAAGTAATTTTTGAATAATGTTTTCAACATCTTCACCAACATAACCGGCTTCAGTTAATGTGGTTGCATCTGCAATAGTAAAAGGGACATCAAGCATACGAGCTAATGTTTCTGCAAGTAATGTCTTACCAGAACCCGTTGGACCAATCAAAAGAATATTACTTTTTGATAATTCAACATCGTCTTTCTTATAGCCATTTTCAAGACGTTTATAATGATTATAAACAGCAACAGAAAGGATTTTTTTAGCACCCGCCTGGCCAATCACATATTCATCTAAATTCTTATTAATTTCACGAGGTGTTGGTAATTTCTTACCTGGAACTGAACCACCCTGCTCCTGAATTTCTTCGCGAATGATATCATTACAGAGCTCAACACATTCGTCACAGATGAATACTGAAGGCCCTGCAATTAATTTTCTCACTTCATGTTGGCTTTTACCACAAAATGAGCAGTAGAGTAGCTTACCATTATCATCTTTATTTTGAGTATCATCACTCATAAAACGAACCTCATATTAGAGCATTGTAAGCCCCATATTTTAAACATATTCTAAAGCGATATAATTTAATGTGTAAACATTAAAAAGCTTTAAACAATTAAGAACACTAAAAGAAATAGAGCCTCACTGATTTTATTACTAGTATAGTTAACATATATAAGACTTATTCATAAATAAATCAACATTTATCATAGTTATGACTAAGAAAATAACGAAATAGTGAAAAATCAGTTCTTAGTTTATTTCTCTTCAGATGAATTCGTTTCTCGAGTAGTGATGACTTGATCAATCAATCCATATTCAACTGCTTGATCAGAACTAAGGAAATTATCACGATCAGTGTCTTGAGCAATTATATCCAGCTCCTGCCCTGTATGCGATGCCATAATCTGATTAAGTTTCTCTTTTAGAGTTAAAATTTCTTGTGCGTGAATAGCAATATCAGAAGCCTGACCTTGAAATCCGCCAAGTGGTTGATGAATCATCATCCTTGAGTTAGGAAGACAATAGCGCTTACCTTTAGCTCCACCAGTAAGTAACAGAGCACCCATACTTGCAGCCTGTCCAATACACATAGTACTCACATCAGGTTTAATAAACTGCATAGTGTCATAGATTGACATACCTGCTGTCACAGAACCACCAGGAGAATTAATGTAAAGGTGAATGTCTTTATCTGGGTTTTCAGATTCCAGAAATAATAATTGCGCAACAATCAAGTTAGCCATTTGGTCTTCAACCTGACCAACTAAAAAAATCACCCGTTCTTTCAGTAATCTTGAATAAATATCAAAAGAACGTTCCCCTCTTGCTGTTTGCTCAATAACCATTGGTACTAGACCAAGTGCATCAGCTTCTACAGCTCCATTTGTGATATTGTTATTTATCATTAAGTTACAGTCCTTATTTGATGTTTAGACTTCAGTTTATAGTGTGTGCTAAAGAGAAAATTGACATTCCCTTCTTTAGCACCAAGCTGGTTAGAATTTACTCAGCTTGCAACTCTTCAAACAAATTAAATATAAAAATTAAGCTTCTTCTTGCTTAGGATTCATGAACTCAGTAAAGCTAAAGTCTTTTTCAGCAATAGTTGCTTGTTCACAAGCCCAGTCTACAATCTTTTCTTCAAGCACAAATGACTCAATTTCAGCCAATTTTTCTTTGTCAGACATATAGTAGTCCATCACTTCCTGAGGATTCTCATATGTCGCTGCTAATTCATTGATTTTTTCTTTTACTGATTCAGGCGAAGCAGTGATTTCATTTACTTTAACCAATTCAGCCAATAACATGCCAAGTGAAACACGACGTTTTGCTTGATCTTCAAAAAGACTGGTTTGAAGTTGAGCTTCACCCTGACCTTCCATTTGATACTGAGATTGCATTTGCTGAGCCATATTTTTGGCTTCTTCTTCAACTAATGACTGAGGAACAGTTATATCATTAATTTCCAAAATAGAATCCATTACCTGATTTTTTAATTTAGCTGAAATTGCTTTATCAAGTTCCAGTTGCATGTTCTTTTTAACTTCGGCACGAAATGCATCGATACCGCCTTCTTTAATACCAAACTTTGCAAAAAATTCATCATTTAATTCTGGAAGCGTGGCTTCTTTAACTGCTGAAACTGAAACAGCAAATTGAACATCTTTGCCAGCAACATCTTTATAGTGATAATCTTCGGGAAACTTAAGATCTAAAGTCAAATTATCACCAGCTTTTGCACCTTTTATGCCTTCCTCAAAGCCTTCAATCATTTGCCCCTGACCGAGAGTTACTGGAACTTGCTGACCTTCGTTACCTTTAAAAGCTTCACCATCAATAGTGCCCGTAAAATCAACCACAACCTGATCATCAGCTTGAGCACCACGTTCTACATCTGTAAACGTCTGATTTTGTTTACGAATATTATCAACTGTTGAATCAATATCATCTTCACCAATGTTAACATTGGCTTTTTCAAAAGCTTGTCCATCTAAAGATGCTGGTGTTATTTCAGGATAAATTTCAAAGACTGCTTTATATTTGAAGGTATCGTTATCATCATTTTCAATCATATCAATTTTAGGCTGACCTGCAGGTTTTAATTTTTCCTGATTGATTGCCTCATAATAGGTTTGTTGAAGTTTCTCATTTAAAACTTCTGCTTCTACCTGACCACCATAACGCTTTTTGATAACCGCCATAGGAATTTTACCAGGACGAAAACCATTAATTTTTGCTGTCTTTGATAACGATTGTAAACGAGTGTGAACCTCGCCATTCATTTCTGCTGTTGCAAACTCAACAACCATTTCTCTTTCAAGACCATCTTTTGTTTCTACTGAAACTTGCATTTTCTATCCTCGTTACAATCGAATTAATTTTAATAAACTCATTACCGATATAAATTACTGGCTGTTCATAAACAATAGGTAATTCATATCGGTAATGAGTTATAAATAATATAGCTAAGCTGATACATATAGCCTAACAAAACATTATACAATATCTTGACACTAATAATTAATACTTTTTAGTAAAGAAACAAAGAAAAATTACTAATTAAGAGCAGATTAGGATGACGTAACCATTAAAAAAGCAGCATTACTAGAGGAGCAGCTGGGTCACAGTCTGGAAGAATTCTTTAAAACGTATGCGAAATGGATCAATCGATTGAATAATCAAATACAAATGGGTCTTATTGGACAGGGACTTAAATGATAAAAGTGGGGCTAAAACGGGGTTAAATTTAAGAGACAATTTGTAACTTATTGTTTCTAAGCCAATAAGATGGTGCGGATGGAGAGACTCGAACTCTCACGCCTTGCGGCACTGGTACCTAAAACCAGCGTGTATACCAATTTCACCACATCCGCGTATACTTATTTTAAACAAATTGTATTTGGAGCTTAATCATTCTAAAACTCTTTTAAAACAGATGGTTTAAAAGGTAATGGGGTGAACGAAGGGGTTCGAACCCTCGACCGCAGGAGTCACAATCCTGAGCTCTACCAACTGAGCTACGCTCACCACAAAAGTTATTAGAACTTCGTACAACAACTCTGGATTTTTAAAAACCGGCTAGGCCAAAAATGGTGCGCCCGGCAGGACTCGAACCTGCTACCCTCGGCTTAGAAGGCCGATGCTCTATCCAGATGAGCTACGGGCGCAGAGACTATTGCTAAATCATTTAAAAACTGGTCATTAATAAAGACCAATTATAAACCAATCAAAATGACTCAGTAATAAAATTGGTCGGGGTAGAGAGATTCGAACTCCCGACATCTTGCTCCCAAAGCAAGCGCGCTACCAGACTGCGCTATACCCCGAATGATATTTAATGATTGTAGCTCTGTGCTACTGTGACTATTAAAAGTTATCTTTAATAAACACTCAATTATTGCTAAGTGCTCAAAAACAAGCTTTAACAACGACTAAACATCAAGTGGTGCGTATATTAATGAGTTTGCTGGAGCAATGCAAGCGTTTTTTTCATATTTTTTTAATGAAAATTAAATAGTCACTTTTTTGCAATAAATTTCCAATAACCTTGTTTTTTTAGGTAAAATACGTCTTCTGTAAAAATTGAGTTAGTCCAGTTTTCATAACTGACATAGAACTTAAATTTCAGCCCAACAAATGGCTTGTTCAAAGCCTTATTATTTTATTACATTTTGGAAGATTATATAGAATGACTGCACAAATAATTGATGGCAAAATGACTGCCAATGAAATTAAAAAGCAATTAAAGTCTCGGGTTGAAGAACGTATCAAACAAGGATTAAGAATACCTGGCCTGGCAGTCATTAAGGTGGGCAATGATCCTGCTTCAGAGGTCTATGTAAAAAACAAGCGTAACTCCTGTGAAAAAGTCGGTATAAATTCTATTGCACATGACTTGCCAGATGAAACCACACAAGAAGAACTTCTAGCACTCATCGATGAATTAAACGATGATGCAACTATTGATGGTATTTTAGTTCAACTACCTGTACCTGAGCACATCAATTCTGAAACAATCATTGAAAGAATACACCCGGATAAAGATGTTGATGGGTTTCATCCTTATAATGTTGGGAGACTGGCTTTACGTATTCCCGTCCTACGTCCTTGTACACCACGCGGCATAATGACCTTATTAGAACAAACAATGGATAAGATGGGACGAAGCATTAAAGGTATGAGCGTTTGTATCGTGGGTGCCTCTAATATTGTTGGACGTCCAATGGGGTTAGAGTTGTTACTGGCGGGCTGTACTGTAACCACTTGTCATCGATTTACACAAAACCTTGATGAACATGTCCGAAATGCAGACATTTTAGTCGTTGCTGTCGGTAAGCCAGGCATTGTGAATAGTGAATGGATAAAACAAGGTTCAATTGTTATCGATGTCGGTATCAATCGTCAAAGCAATGGCAAACTTATTGGAGATATAGACTTTGATGTTGCCAAAGAAAAAGCAGGTTATATTACTCCTGTACCAGGAGGTGTTGGCCCAATGACAGTGGCAACATTATTACAAAATACGGTTGATGCAGCTGATAATTTGCATTCATAAAACTGATTATTAGCCATTTTAAATTTTCTAAAATGGCTAATAATCACAGTAAACTATTAACTCACTAATCGTATACCAATAACCCATACAAAACTGATTCCCCCAAAGAAAAAACCAATGATACTTCCTCTGGAATACCATCGGTATTTATTCGCAATAGATTCTTGAGATTCTACAGAAATTATAAAAGGTCGACGACTATCAATCGGTTTTGATAAGGTATGAATTTCTTGTTGAACCAAACGTTCACCAAAACTTTTCTCCACCTCAATCTCAGCTTTTGCCATGACTTTTTGCCATTCATCAACATCAATTTCACCATCACCATTTTCATCAAATTGAGCCAGTAAAAAATCAGGTTTATTTTTCCAACTTGATAAAAGATCTCTGACTTCACCTTTTTTATCAAGTTTCTCCCGACGTCCTCCAATCGTTTTAAAACGACCGAGTAAATAAAGTTCTTCACCTACATCAATACGTTTTTCAGTATAACGATAGTCATTATTTCCAGATAACCTTGAAAGCGATAGAACAGCTTTAGCAGAGGCAGTATCGGTCACATTGTAATCTTGTGAACCATACCAGGTTTTAGAAAAGGATGGTGTAATGACTGCACCTTCAGGATCAATCACACAAATACCAGTATCATCAGCAAGTAAAAAAAGGTTATCACTTACACCTGAATTAACAGTCTCCCAATCTGACTTAGTGAGAGCATCCATTTTATTGGTACCAAAATCATGTTCTCTCACTTTATGTTCAATTTTATAGCTATACCATAGGCACTGTTTTTTACTCAGAGGTGAAATTATAGGCGTTCCCTTCATCAAGCGCCCTTCTCCCTCAAGTTCTACAAACCCCTGATGAGCTGAGCGTATTTTTGATGTTGGAGTATCATCAATGATTCGTGAACGGTGAAAAAAACGAAAAATACCATATAAACTAGCAGCACAAATAGCAGCCAAAATGATTAATAGGATTATAATTCCTACTGTATCAGCAGCAATTATCTCCTGTTTCAGTGATTCTAGCATTGAAAGTCGACTGTACTTATCTTTTTAATTGGAAGCAATTTCTGAAACACTTGTTAACTAAAAAGAGACTTCATATCAACATCTTTCTTTTCTTCTTCTTCAAATTCCAGGAGAGTTTGTTCTTTGAAATTGAAGAGTCGCGCTATGATCAGGTCAGGAAATTGTTCGATACGAACATTATTAATATTAACGCTATCATTATAATATTCACGACGGTCGGCGATCGCATCTTCTAAACCAGTAATACGGTTTTGTAAGTGTTGAAAATTTTCATTTGCTTTGAGTTCAGGATAAGCTTCTGATACAGCAAACAAACTACCCAATCCAAGTCTCAACTGTCCTTCTGCCATTCCAAGAGCTCCGATATCACCTGACTCTCTAGCATTAGAAACACCTGAACGAGCCGCAATAATTTTTTCAAGAGCCGAGCCTTCATATTGCATATATTGTTTACAAACTTCAACCAACTTTGGTAGTTCATCATGTCTCTGTTTCAATAGAATATCAATATTAGCCCATGCTTGAGAAACATTATGTTTAATTCTAACCAGGTTGTTATAAATAGTAATAAAATAAAAAGCAGCTATAACAATGATGCCAATAAAAATAAAAGTGCCTATATCCACAAAAGTCGCCTCTTAATTGAAGGTTGTTTTAAATAGTACCAGTAAGAATAAACATAGCAAATTTACTTTAAAAAAGCCAAATCTGGTATTTAAAAAAGAGAATAATAAATGCTTTAAAATGAAAGTGAATTTAATGAAAGCTTCCGTTGAAGGAATATTAATATTTCAAAAAGCTTTAAGTTTACAGGGATAAATTGCTAATAATTTGAGTTAAATAGTAATACGCTAATTGAGCTAGATATATTAGAGATAGCTCACATGTTAAGTCGGAGCGATTACACTATTACATATAGATGTTTAAAACATATGCCCTAATTTACCTGCTTTTGTCGACAAATAATGAGAGTTGTGAGGATTTTCTCCATGTTTCCATGGTAAACGTTCTACTACTTCCAAACCATGCTCTTCCAAGGCATTAACTTTACGAGGATTATTAGTCATTAATCTTAATTTTTTGACATTTAAATATTCCAGCATATCATGTGCAATATCATATTCACGAAGATCTGCATCAAAGCCCAATTGCTCATTGGCTTCAACCGTGTCAGCACCACCATCTTGTAAATGATAGGCCTTAATTTTATTAATTAAACCAATACCTCGGCCTTCTTGACGTAAATAAAGTAAAACCCCTCGGCCTATTCCTGAAATATGTTGTAAAGCAGCTTCTAATTGAGGACCACAATCACATCGCATGCTGAACAATGCGTCACCCGTTAAACACTCAGAATGCATTCGCATATCAACAGGGTCACCATTACCAACATCACCTAGAACAAGGGCGATATGTTCCTTACCGGTCTGATCATCTTCAAAACCATAAATAGTAAATTCTGCCCATTGGGTAGGTAAATTGGCTGATTCAACAAACTTTAACGCCACTTTGACTCCTCGTCAGTTGGAATTTCTCACGTAATTCACCATTTTAGCATTATCTAATTAATTTGGAAAACATCTGTGCGACTTAAATCTAAAATACATAAAAACAATTATAAAAGATTTAAATCAATTCGATTTATTCATTGAATCTGACAATATTTGTTTTTTACTTCTTTCAACTTTTTTTAGTCGTCGTTTATGTTGTATATTTCCGACTTCACACCAGTTTGTGTACTGGGAAATTTCTTCGGGGGGCCAATAAAAAAAGTCTTCTGATAATGGGCAACACTCTTTGTTTGAAGTTATCATAGCGGTTGTTCTCCTCACTTTGTCTTTTTATTTAGAATTACTCATTAACTAAATAGCACTTTGATCAAAACAATTTTTACAAATCTCATACTCTTAGATATAAAAGCTGATCTGTTTTTCTCTTTTGGCTATAAGCTATTAGTTTATTAAATCAACAAAATGTGTTATTCGTACTTGTCTATTATGGTCAAATGGTGAAGAATTATGACTTTAATATGGCAAATCAATATGTCAGTTATTTTTAACCCCAATATTTAGGTAAAAAGTTTGGCCAGAGAAATAGTTATAGTAGAAGATGAACCCGCAATAAGAGATAATTATACAGAAATGTTATTGCGACAGGGTTACAATGTCCATTCATATGCCTCCAAATCAGAAGCAGAAAAAGCCTTTAATGAAAGCATTCCAGATCTGGTTCTGCTTGATATTGGTCTGGAAGATGAAATTGAAGGTGGATTTGACCTATGTCGCCAACTTCGTCAAAAATCAGATACACTACCCATCATCTTTTTAACCGCACGTGATAATGACTTTGATACTATTTCAGGTTTACGTCTGGGCGCAGATGATTACTTGACTAAAGATATTAGCCTGCCCCATCTCAGTGCCCGTATATCTGCCCTATTTCGGCGTGTTAAAGCAATTCATAGTGTTCCCCAACAAGAAAAACTCTTAATCATCAGTGATCTTAAGGTCAATTTAGAGCGTTTAGAAATTAGTTGGCAGGATCAGGTGGTTGACTTAAGTTTGACAGAGTTCTGGATGGTACATTCTCTGGTAAAACATCCTGGACATGTAAAGTCTCGTGAACAACTTATGGATGATGCTAGTACGGTTGTTGATGACAGCACAATTACTTCCCACATAAAAAGAATACGACAGAAATTTAATCGGATAGAAAAATCATTCAACTGTATAGAAACTGTCTATGGTGCCGGCTATCGATGGCATTGTCACTAACCAGAGAAACTGAAGAATAGCTTAAATGAAACTCAACCACGAGTTACGTGAAACTTATAAAAAACCGGGTTACCGTTTCATTGGTCTGCGTGGTAAGTTGCTACTTGCAACTCTGACTCTTTTTATTTTGCCTCTTGCTGGTCTAAGTTATTTAAAAGAATTAGAGCTTTTTCTAAAGCACAATCATTCTGAATCCGTCCTGGTTATTGCTAAAACCATTTCTTCTGTTTTTCGTGATAATGCATCATTAATCACACAGAATCATTTGACTCAATCATCACAAGCCCCTATTTATTGCCATTCATTAAGTCATAAAAAGTATATTGATGGTTATAGTGATGACTGGTTCAGCCTACAAAACAGACAAAAGTACTTTTATCCAGATATAAATCATTCCAATCCTTTAAATAAAAATATGTCTTTACTCTGTGCAAATGATGAACAGTATTATTATTTTCTGGTCACAGTGAAGAAAGTCAAGCCAAATGAAAATGAATCATTTGGCCAGATAGACTTTATAAAAAACAAAAGGAACCATTCAATTAGCTTTCAATATCTAGATTATGCACATCAGATACAAAACTATAATTTTAAACTTACATCTCCCGGTTGGGTGACTGGCCAATTGAGTAGTCCATTTTTAAAAGGTAGTAAAAAAAGAATACAAGCACAATGGCAGGAAAACAAACAGGGATTTATTTTAGAGTTTAAAATACCCGTTGGTCGTATTAATCACTATATGGCTTTTAAATTACAACAAGTTGATGATATTACTGAAAATGAGACTGATAAAATGGATACAATCATTACAACAGCCACATTGAATGAACTCTTAAGTCCAGCTGAACAATTAAACCCAATCCTAATGACTGATCCACTCAGTATAATAAAACTGGATCAACTGGTCCCCACTAATACACGTTTATGGCTATTAAACAAAGAGCAATATATTAGTGCTAAATCAAATAAGTCATTTCACTCCAGTAAAACAAAAACAAATGATTTTTCATTATTAGCATTATACCGACGTTTTTATCTCTTAATTACGGATTATCCAGAACAACAATCCTTTTATGGAAGTAATCAAGCTCAAATCAACAGTCAGGCAATTCAACAGACACTTAAAGGTCAATCAACAACTGACTGGCTTGATAGCCCTCATAATGACAAGATGGTCTTATCTGTCGCCACTCCCATATTTGATAATGATAACTCTATTATTGGCACATTAGTTCTTGAACAAGCTAATGAAACATTACTGGCTCTTCAAGACAAGACCTTTGAACGTATTCTTTTTTTAACACTTGTACTCTTTTTTTCAATCGTCCTGATCTTACTATTTTTATCCTCACGACTCTTAAAACGCATTATAAAATTACGTGATGATACCAATTTAGCATTATCGAATGATGGTATTATTTCAAATCAGCTGTATAGAAATGATAATGATGAAATTGGTGATTTAGCACGAAGTTTCTCAACTTTATTATCCAGAGTTGATCACAATCAACAATATTTACGTTCACTGTCTGGAAAATTATCACATGAACTTAGAACACCATTAACTATCATTAAATCATCACTTGAAAATATGGAAACATCTTGTTTTTCTGATGATAATAAAAAATATGCTCAAAGAGCTAATGATGGCTGTATAAGACTATCTAATTTGTTAAATCGTATGAGTGAAGCCAGTCGACTTGAGCAGTCCATTAACTCAATAGAGAAAGAAGACATCGAGATAGTTGGTTTTATGCAAAACTATATTGAAACACTTCGAGTTGCTAATAATAATACAGAAATTATTTTTCAAACATCATTAACTCAACTTCACTCCAAAGTATCCCCTGAACTTATTGCTCAGCTATTAGATAAGCTTTTCAGTAACGCCTTTAGCTTTCATAAAGATTTGACACCTATTCGTTTGAGCTTGACGATAGAGAATAAAGAAATACTTATTGAGATAAATAATTTCGGTGATTTAATAGAAAGTGACAAGTTGAATTCTATTTTTTCTTCTCTCACAAGTTATAGAACAAAAAAAGGACAGGATGTTCATCTAGGACTGGGCTTATATATTTGCAATTTAATATGTCAGTTTCATAATGGTCAAATCAAAGCAATCAATCATAAAAACAATCACTCCGTTAGCTTTATTGTTAACATACCGATCAAATAATGGATAGAAATATAATGAAACACTTCTTAATCCTTATAATGCTCAAGAATAGCAATAAACTCATCCGTATTATTCAAAAAAATATCAACCAGTTCTGGATCAAAATGAGCACCGCGTTGTTTTTTATAAAGAGCAATTATATCTTCCATTAGCCATGCTTCTTTATAACAGCGCTTGCATGCCAATGCATCAAACACATCTGCCACAGCTGTAATACGGCCATAGATATGAATATCATTACCTTTTTTATTTTCAGGGTAGCCACTACCATCCCACTTTTCATGATGCTCATATGAGATAATTGCACCTGCTTGAAGAATTTCACAATCAGATGTTCGTAACATATCATAACCAATTTTAGGGTGAGTCATCATTGTTTGCCATTCATGTGATTCCAACTTTCCAGGCTTATTTAAAATAGCATCTGAAATACCAATCTTACCTAAATCATGAAGAGGTGATGCCAATTTAAGAATTTGAATTTCATCTTTATCCATACCAATTTCTTTGGCTAAAAAAGCTGAAAACTCAGCAACACGTTTGATGTGATTACCCGTTTCTTTAGATCGTGTTTCAATTGATGTACCTAGTAAATTAACAATTTCACGTTGACCTTTTTCTATCTTTTGAGATAACAACAGGTTATCAAGACTAATCTCAGCTTGTTTAATATATAAATTAATTAAATTTTTATCAGTTTCCGATAAATCAAGATTGCCACTAAAATAGAGAAGACGTTCATCTGATTCATTATCATGACAACATGAAAAATAAATAATACAAAATTCAGGTTGATAAATATTTGATTTGGTATCAAAACATTGCTGAAGTAATTGACAAGACGCTTCAGACAGAACATCTACTACATTTTTATTAAGATATTTTGAGAATTTTCCGGTAGATGAAATAACATTAATGTTATTTTCTTGTTTCTTAAGTTGCATTCTAGAAACATCACAAAGAAGTGCATATTCATTATTATGAAATAGCTTTGTGATGTGCATAAGAGTTTCTGATAAAAATTCATCAATTGATTGTCTGGAGAACAATTCAGAAGTTGAATCTATTATTTTTTGCAGACCTACTTTGTTCCTCTCAATAGTATTAATATCCTGAAATGACCGCAGAGAAGAATAGATTAAAGTAAACAATTTTTGAGAGGTCAGTTCAGTTTTTTCTTTATAATCATTAATATCATAATCAACAATCACCTTTCTTTCAGGTGCCTGCCCTGGCTGCCCTGTCCTTAGAATGATACGAATAAATTTATTATTGAGTTCTTCTCGAACAAATTTGACCACATCAAGACCAGCGGTATCAGTTTCCATGACAACATCTTGAAGGATAATAGCAACATCTGGATTTTCAATAATTAGTTTTTTTGTTTCTTCACCAGTAAAAGCACTAATAAATTCAAGTTTTTTTCCACTAAAACTAAAATGAGTTAACGCCAATTTTGTGATTTCATGAACTTGCTCTTCATCATCTGAAATTAAAATCTTCCACGTATTATTTTGTTTTTTTTCTGCGCTCTTTGTAGTAAGCACTCCAGAGGAAGGCTTTGCAAAAATCATTTTGGACATATCTCAGTTCTCCCCCTCACACAAAACTACAGGAATAGTCATTTTAAACATAACTCCTTCCCCAAATTCACTACAACAGGAGATAGTTCCGTGTAACTGTTGAGTAATGATATTGTAAATAATATGAGCCCCTAAACCAGTTCCTCCCTTATTACGTTTTGTTGTAACAAATGGCTCAAAGACACTATTAAGAATTTCTGGAGACATTCCCTGGCCATTATCATGGTATTCAATACTCATATTACTTTCATCACACACCACGTTAATACTTATATGACCCGCATCAATTGACTCAAAACCATGAACAATACTATTAATAATTAAATTTGAAAATACCTGATAAAAAGCACCTGGATAGCTATTAATGAATAGATTATCATCTGAATTTACTTCAATCACATGATGATGCTGTTTTAATTTTGGGTTAAGTGACTTAATAATTTCAAAAAAATAATCTTTAATATTAAAACAGCGTTTATCTTCAACACTTTGATCAACGGCCACTTTCTTAAAATTTTGAACAATTTCTGTGGCTCTTTGAATGTTTTTCAGAATCATATCTGAACTGTCTTGAACAATTGTTAAAAAATCTTCAAAATCATCTTGAGTCATCACGTCCTTTTTATACGCTTTTTGTAATTGTTCATAACGCTCTTTAAGGAAGCTAGAAGCAGTCAGACAAATACCAATTGGGGTATTTACTTCATGAGCAATACCAGCAACCAGACCACCGAGGGAAGCCATTTTTTCAGATTCAATCAACTGTGCCTGCATACTTTCTACCTGGTTCAATGTTTCAGTGATTTCATCATTTAAAATCTGTAATTTATTGGTGCGTTGTTTAACTTTTAATTCTAATGTTTCTTGATTTAGCTGTAATTGTTCTTTTTGATCAATCAATGTATTCTCATATTTCTCAGTTTGCTCTAACATTGCATTAAAGGTATCTGTTAAATCACCTATTTCATCATCACTGCTTTTTTCTGCACGTATAGTAAAATCTTTTTTGATTGCAACTTTACCCGCTGTATTTTTTAACTGAAGAATGGGTTTAGAAATGAAATTTTGAATTCTATTAGCAATAAAATAACTCAAAATAATAACGACAATAAGAATAATTATATATTGCTCCATACCTTCATAAAATTCTTCAAATACAAAAGAATCATTCGCAACAATATAAATAAAACCAATCTTGGAATTATCTAAAATAATTTCTGCTCCCCAGTGCAATTGATGCTCTTTATAAACACCTTTAAAGAGATTATTTTCTACTTTGTCCAGGCATTTTAATTGTTCAATATCTTTATCAGCAGGTCTCTTATAATCTGCAACAATAACAAAATCATTAGTGTATAAGCATGCTAACTCAATGTGTTTCATATGTTTAAGCGCATTGAGATTTTTTTCTGCCTGCAAAGTATCCATAAAGGCTAATGCAGCTGTACTTCTTTCAGCAATGACATCACCTAAAACGGTTATATTCTCAATAGCACGTGTTTTAATATTTTTAATATTAAAATAAGAAATTGTGGAGATAGCGATAAGTAAAGTAATAATAATTGATGAAATGATCATCAATATAAGCTTCTCGCGAATTGAAAAACGTATATTTATCATTATTGACTACTCACTATTGTTGCTACTTCAAGTAAATTTGAATTGATTTTAAAACCAGCGGCTTTAGCAACACTCAAGTTAATTTCTACCTTAACTTTTCCTTTTTTTGTGACCATACCAATCATTCCTCCCATAGAGCAAAAGGCATTCATGTCACTAATGGAAAGAATGTTATATTTTTTTATTTTGGGTAATAGTTGAGAAATTAAATTTTTTTCTGCTTTATCAATATAAAGTAAATGACATTTGGAAATATCATATGGTTCTGAAATTTTTCGGAATGTTAAAAGGTGCCCTTTAACTTCTTTACCTACTACAGGGCTAAAGGCTTTAATGAATTGATTATTTTTATTAATAACACAGACAACAATGGGTTTTGAGGATTCGATTCTCTGATTTAAAGGCCAGTCAATAAAACGAATGAAATTGAAAACATAGGAAGCTTTGATTTTATCTTCATTGGTAATATCCCTGGCATAAGTTGTATTAAAAAATGAAGAAAAAAAGATAAAATATAAAAAAATAAGCTGGAAGCAAATTCCTTCTTTGCGTTTTAGCCATGAAATAGAAAATGGGAATACTCGCATCGATTTCTTATATAGTTTGACTGATTTCACGAAAATGTACTTTAAGACACATTTAAACCACTCAGTTTATTTTTTCTCAAAGTTGATTTTTACATCAATAAAATTACCGACGCTTCATAACGTCCTAATTTTAAGGTATTACAAATATAACCAACAAGAATATTAATATACTAATACTAGTTTAATAACAATTATTGTCAAGCAACAAACAAGAAAAGCATTTTTATTATTAACATTTCAAAAACAACAAGTCATTGTTTTATTAGTTTTTTTTAAAAAAAACTTAAATAAATACATTAAAATTTGTAATATTTACCATAAATAGACTAATTATAACTTTTTATAAATATCTTTGATTCCAGATTTAAATTGATAGAACGTGCAATTAATTCTAAAATCAGTTATAAGAATAACGAATGACACAACTTCCTCATAACCTATACCGTTAGCAAACCATATGGTTTTAAGATTTCTAAAATTTTTTTTACCTTTTCAACATCTTAATGATCATCAATTAATTGAATTGGCTAATCTTATTCAAATAAAAAAAATTCCTGCCAATAAAATAATTATTGAACTTAATAGCAATACCTCTTATCAGTACTTTTTAATTGATGGTACTGTTGAAGTCAGTGATGCCACATCAACACAATGGCTAATACATTCACGCAGTGAAAACTCCAAAAATCCATTGTCACGTTATCGACCAAGTCGATATAACGTAAAATCAGTTTCAGAAATTAAAGTTGTCATAGTTGACCTTGAAACAGTTTTACAATTTGCCAATAAAGCCACTCAGGAAGATTCTTCAGAGAAAATCAAAGAACATTACCTTTATAAACAATTACTAAAAGACTTAAGCAATAACCGTCTACAATTGCCTAGTGTCCCAGATGTTGCAATAAAAATTCGTCAATCACTTTCAGATGAAAAAAGTAACTTCCGACACATTGCTAATATTATTGCTTCTGATCCTGCTATTACAACTAAAATAATTAAAACAGCAAATAGTGCTTTATACCGTTCAATTCATAAAATAGATGATTGTCAGATGGCAGTTACTCGACTTGGTACTAAAGTGACCTCACAACTGGTGACATCATTTAGTATGAAAGAATTGTTTACAACTAAAAATAAAGCCTTAAAAAAGAAAATGATGGCCATATGGAAACATAGCCGAGAAGTCGCCGCATTAAGCTTTGTTCTAGCCAAATTAACCCCTGGCTTTAATCCAGAACATGCATTGTTGGCTGGTCTATTGCATGACATAGGTGCAATCCCTATTATTACCTATGCAGATAAACACCCTGAGTTGCTTGAAAATGAAACTAATTTTGATGTTTTAATTGAACAATTAAAAGGTGAAGTTGGAGCAGCAATTCTTACTAAATGGAACTTTTCCTCTGATCTTGTCACCACTGCCAGAGAATCAGAAAACTGGCTTCGCCAGCCGGGTGAAAAGCCAGATTATTGTGACATTATCATTGTTGCTCAATTGCATGCACTTGTTGGACAAGCAGGTTCAGCTGAAAGACCTATGCTTGATGAAGTTCCAGCTTTTACCAAACTTGCATTGGGACAACTTACTCCTGAACTTAGCATCAAAGTACTTGAGCAGGCAAAAGAGCAAGTCGAAGAAACAATCAATCTATTAGCTTAAAAAATATTTGCCACGTAAAAAATCAGATAAAGTTGATACAGACTTCCATTTATCAAAAATTTAACGTAATTGAGGTCCAAGACCAAAGCCACTGATTTCAGCCATTGTTGAAGCCATTGCAGCGCCCATTTTTTTAGCAAATCGATCGATGAAAGCTTCCGAAATGGTAAAGTCTTTTATCTCCTCAGCACCAATTACTTCACGAGCAACATGGCTACTACTACCAAGCTTATCAACTAGTCCTAGCTCTAATGATTGTTCACCTGTCCAAACATAGCCACTAAATAATAAAGGATCATCTTTAAGCTTATCACCACGACCTTTTTTTACCACATCAACAAATTGTTTATGGATATTTGCTAACATTGATTTAGCATGGACAATGTCACTATCCTGAGGCTTAGTGAACGGATCAAGAAACCCTTTATGTTCTCCAGCAGTATACATACGACGGGTAACCCCCAGTTTATCAATAGCATTCTCAAAGCCAAAGCTGTTCATTAATACACCAATTGAACCAACCATACTGCCTTTATCAGCATAAATTTCATCTGCAGCAGCAGCAATATAATATCCACCTGAAGCACACACATCAACAATGACAGCATAGACTTTTGTCTCTGGATACAATGCCTTTAAGCGATATATTTCATCATTAATATAGGCAGACTGAACCGGACTACCACCAGGTGTATTCATACGAAGAATGACACCTTTTGTTTTTTCATCCTCAAAGGCATCTCGTAGTGCAGTAATAATATAATCGGCACTGGCTTTAGATTCTGATGAAATGACTCCTTCTACATTGATCACAGCAGTATGCTCATCCGATCCTTTATCTAATGACATAGGATCAAACGGAAAATAAATTAAAACCAGTAAAGCAACAACATAGGATAAAAATGCAAGTTTAAAGAAAATTCCCCAGCGACGTGTTGTTCGTCTTTCTTTAAGTGTAGCCATGGCCAACTCTTCAACGAGTTTTTTTTCCCAACCATTTTTTGATGTCATAGACTCATAATCATCATTAAGTTTAATTTCATCTTTATCCATTGCTATTTCCTGAATTTTAAATCGATTGCGTACCATAAAATGGTGTATTTATATTTTCAATTATTAAACATCTACAATTTTTAACATTTTGTAAAACTAAAGACCTACCTGATTGATAAAAGTTTCATTTAATTCGGTTAAGAACACTCGGTATAGATTATTTATAAAAAAAGATATTACCAGAAGTGTTAATTTTGATGCAATTTACAAGAAATTATTGCTTTATCTCACATTTTAACAACCAATCAGACATTTCCATAATACTATCAACACACAATAGAGGTTTATGTTTTAAGATATCATTTTTGTCATGCACTCCATAACTCACAGCCAGGGAATCCATACCTATTGAATTGGCCATTAGCATATCATATTCAGTATCTCCAACCATAATTGCGTCTTCAGTTGTCACACCAAACTCATCTAATAATTCCTCAAGCATCTGTGGATGAGGTTTAGAACGTGTTTCATCAGCACATCGACTGCCATGAAATAACTTTTTTAGTCCCGTTTCTTCAAGGACAGGATCCAAGCCTCTTCTGGCTTTACCTGTTGCAATAGCAAGCATAAAACCTTTATTTGATAACTGTTCAAGCATTTGTTTTACATCATTAAATAGTCCCGATGGCGTGTCATTTGCAGTCAAGAAATGGTATCGATAACGATCAGCAAAAGAAGTTACTTGTTCAGTAGTAAGTTGAGAATATAGATGCGATATTGCCTCATTCAAACCAAGTCCAATGACATTTTTTAATGTTTGATCAGATAGTCTGTTCAATTTCATATCATCAGCGGCATTTTTTAGACAGTCAACAATTCTTGCCTGAGAATCCATCAAAGTACCATCCCAATCAAAAATAATGAGTTTATATGCAAACATTATTAATTTACCTAAATAGAGTTATATCACGATAGAAAGCAGTGAAATTTGATTTAGCGTATCTTAAAGTGATTTAAAATTTTTTCTATCTAATTTTTCAAAATAGATAGAAAAAATGATAAATCGTCACTCAAAGGTGCTTTGATGGTAATTTGTTTACCTAAGTCTGGGTGCTTGAACGTAATTTGAGAAGAATGTAAAAATAATCGTTTCAGTCCTCGATTTTTCAAGCGTTGATTACAAGCATAATTGCCATATTTACTATCACCAGCAATATTATGCCCAAGAAATTTTGAGTGGACTCGTATTTGATGAGTACGGCCAGTTACAATTTTAACCTCAACCAACGCGGTATCACTAAAACGCTCCATAACTGAAAAATAGCTAGTGGATTCTTTACCCTTTTGATCTACCCGAACAAAGCGTTCACCTGACTTAAGTTCCTCGCGTAGTAATGGTGCAGTTACTTTTTCTTTTTTAAAGCTGGGATTACCGCACAATAGCGCTAAATACCGCTTATCTGTTTGTCTATTACGTAATAAATCCTGCACACCAATGAGTGCACTGCGTTTTTTTGCTATAAGTAAACAACCTGAAGTATCTTTATCAAGACGATGAATCAACTCAAGAAATTTTTGTTCTGGTTTTAAGGCTCGAATAGCTTCAATAATCCCGTAACTGACACCGCTACCACCATGAACAGCAACACCACTGGGTTTATTAATGGCCAATAAACTCGAATCTTCAAAAATAATAGATTGTTCAATGAGTGTGAGCAAAGAACGTCCTGGTGCGGGTAATTTCTTTTTTTCATCAAGCTTAACAGGTGGGATTCTTACAGAATCACCAAATTGAAGTTTATAAGTTTGTTTAATACGACCTTTATTAACTCGTACTTCACCTTTTCGGATAATCTTATAAATATGCCCTTTTGGTATACCTTTTAGTTGATTTAACAAAAAGTTATCAATTCGTTGTCCTGCATTTTGTGCGTCAATTTCAACAAATTTGACTGAATGGCTAATTTTTTTAAGACTCATGCAATATTTCTGTCACTTTTCTGTGATTATACGTTGATGGAATTGCTTTCAACTGTTATATTGAAGCGGTTAATTCTTTGGTTCATTGACAACTTATATTATTGAGTTTAAAAGTAATTTATTAACTATTTAAAATACGCAAAATGAACTTAAAAAAATGAGGGTTAACCAGTTTATAAAATGTTTCTAAAGTTATAACTCTGTATTAAAGAGTATTTCTCATTAGTTACTGTAACAAAAAAGTAATTTTACTCAACTTTGACTAAATTTACGATCAATAAACTGTATTTAAACAAACTTGTTTAAATAAAAAAGCACCATGAATTTATTTTATGATATTGGTCAGGCGATTATTGTCAGTTAAAGACATCTAATATGAAGATGTAAGGCGAAGGAAAACACTGCTTATTTAATTACAAACTTAATATATGATTTATCATCATAGTTAATGTTGATTAGCTCAGTGTTTAAACCAGACAACCCCAATTTTAACAATAATTTCCCAAAACTAAAGCCAAGTAAAATCATTCGCAATGATCCATGGGAACATAAATTATAGCTCCTGTATAAAGTTTGCAGGAAAAGTAACAAAAGATTTTAATATCTGATTTTAATTGAGCATTGCTCTAAAAATTGGGTACAAACGATTTTAATATTTGTGTTTTATACATGAATCCATACAGATAAATAAAAAAATATTTACAAATAAAGTATGTTTTCAATTTTATAAGACTTATGCTTCTAATATCGATGCTTTAAAGGCTGATGGCATAACTCATAATACGTACATAAACAAACACTTGAAGTACCTAAATTGTTAATTTTTAATTGCCATATAGAAATAAATAAGCATTTGATTCATCACGTATGCTCACTTTTTTTTATGTAATAAATAAAGTTTTTTCTTTATTTAGAGCAAGTTACCTTTTCCTTTGATACATAGGCAATGTTGCTTATTAAGCTTTATATAGTTTGAGCCCAAGAGAATTTTGAGTATAACTATATGAAAAGAATGTTATTTAATGCAACTCAGCCTGAAGAGTTGCGAGTTGCGCTGGTCGACGGCCAACACTTGTTTAATCTGGATATTGAAACTACTCAGAGAACACAAAAAAAAGCAAATATTTATAAAGCAAGAATCACCCGAGTTGAACCCAGTCTTGAAGCAGCCTTTGTTGACTATGGTTCAGATAGACATGGTTTCCTCCCCCTTAAAGACATTTCTCGCCAATATTTTAGAAAATCAGTAGAACGTGGAAAGCGACCCAATATTTCTGAATTGCTTCAAGAAGGCATGGAAGTTGTTGTGCAGGTCGATAAAGAAGAACGTGGCAATAAAGGAGCAGCACTCACTACATTTATCAGCCTTCCAGGCCGTTATTTAGTTTTGATGCCTAATAATCCAAGAGCTGGTGGTATTTCAAGACGAATTGAAGGTGAAGAGCGTTCTGAATTAAAAGAAATACTCAATCAACTAAATGTTCCTGAATCAATGGGACTCATTGTTAGAACTGCTGGTATTGGCAAAAGTATAGAAGAGCTACAATTAGATCTTGATTACTTACTACACCTTTGGACAGCTATTGACAACGCATCAGCTGAAAGAAAAGCACCTTTTCTAATTTATCAGGAAAGTAATATTGTTATTCGTGCTATTCGTGACAACCTTCGCTCTGACATTACTGAAATCATTATTGATGATGAAAAAACATACAAAGAAGCCTATGATTTCATGCAAAGGGTTATGCCCCAGCACCTTCATAAAGTAAAACTTTATAATGACAAAATTCCACTTTTTTCTCGATATCAAATTGAGTCTCAGATTGAAACAGCATTCCAACGTGAAGTGAACTTGCCTTCTGGCGGTGCTATTGTTATCGATCACACAGAAGCACTGATCTCAATTGACATTAACTCTGCCAGAGCAACTCGTGGCAGTGATATTGAAGAAACAGCATTACACACCAACCTTGAAGCAGCTGACGAAGTTGCCAGACAGTTGCGTTTGCGTGACTTAGGTGGTTTAGTCGTAATTGATTTCATTGATATGTCTCCAACAAAAAATCAACGAGCTGTTGAAAACCGCATGAAAGATGCTCTCAAACTTGATCGTGCCCGCGTTCAAGTTGGTCGTATATCTCGTTTTGGCCTATTGGAAATGTCTCGTCAACGTTTGAAACCATCTCTTGGTGAATCCAGTCAAATAACTTGTCCTCGTTGTACTGGTCACGGTACTATTCGTGGAATTGACTCACTTGGCCTATCTGTATTACGAATCATTGAAGAAGAATCAATGAAAGAAAATACAGGACGCATACTTGCCCAACTACCTGTTAATGTCGCCACTTTTTTACTTAATGACAAACGCGATATTATCAACGAAATTGAAAACCGTCAGAAAATAACTGTCACTCTTATTCCTAATGAAAGTTTAGTTACTCCTCATTATCGTATTGAGCGAATACGTACTGATGAAAACATGACAGAAGAATATCAAGTTAATAGTTATAAATTTAATCGTATACTTGATGATGATGAAGCAAATGGCTTAATTGCTGAGCCTGCAAAATATGAAGAACCAGCGGTTAAAGCTCCAACGTCAATTCAACCTCAAAAAGTCAACCAGCCTCTCACGCTGGTTAGACGTATTTGGACCTCTTTGTTTAATCGAGCTGATTCTGACGAAACACCTGAAGCTATACAGACTAAAGCATCCCCTAAAAAAGCTGAGTCATCTTCAAAAAATTCTCGTAAAGATCGTAAACCGGATTCTCGCAAAAAAAATGAAAAGCGTAGTGATGGAAGGAAAAAACCTGCCAAACAAAATAAGCGCGATGACAATCGAACTAACCCAAAAGGCGGCAATAAACCAAAAAACCAATCCAATAATAAACCCTCAGTAGCTACTGAAGCAGAAACTCCGGCAATTTTTACTTCTTCAGAAGAAAGTTCTGTAGAAAAGCCAGCTGCAAACAATAAAGCTTCCACAAAGAAAACTATCGCCAATAATAAAGGCCGTCGAAAAGCTGACTCAAGCAATAAAAAACAACAATCGGTAAAACAGTCATCTAAAGATGACACTTCAAAGCCTAATGAAGAAAATATTGATAAGTCTAAAGTTGTAACAGAAGTTGCAACCAATAAAGATACAACAGCTGGAAGCCAACCAAAGCCAAGTTCAGAATCCAAAGAAACAGTTTCATCTGAAGTAAAAGAAACAACTTCAACTGAAACAGCATCTTCAACGGATGACCAAAATTCTTCCAGTAAAAAGAAGTCACTTCGTGGCCCAGGTTCACGACGTACTGGTCGCAGAACGACAACACGTAAGAAAGCAGTAAAAAAAGAGACAACTGATTCAGTGGAAAGTATACAAACTGAAAGCAATAATCAAGACTCACCTTCTGATACAGCAGCGACTACAGTTAGTGAAGCACCTAAAACAGTGACTACACCAACTGAAACGAAAGAAACAACAGACACTAATGAAGTTTCAGCACCACCTAAAAAGGCAGCCACTAAGAAAAAAGCTCGCAGAAAAACAGCAACAAAAAAGAAAGCAGCTTCATCTAAAACAAAAGCCAATACAGATGCGACTTCAGAAGCGGCTAAGCCTTCAACGAGTAAGGAGTCATCAACAAGTAAAGAGCCTTCAACTAGTAGCAAAGAGTCCTCAACGAGTAAAGAGTCATCAACTAATGAAGAGCCTTCAACTAATACTTCTGGTAAAGCCTCATCAACACCAATGGAATCTTCAGCAGATAAAGTTTCTCCTGCTAATACACCTACAAGCAGTAAAAAAGCTTCTGTCAGCAAGAAACCAATGGGCACTAATTCATCTTCTGAAGACACAAAACCTTCAGGCACACAAAACAATGTACTCAAAGAGCAAAATGCTCCAGCAGATTCAGTTGAAAAACCAGTAAAGAAACAAAAAACGTCAGGCCGACGTGGCAGGGTTTCACGCACTAAAATCAATACAGGGACTTCATCTTCTTCTTCATCATTAGTTGATAAACGAGATGGTCGTAGCTCCAAATAGGCCCGGCAAGATTTGTTATACAAAAAAAAGGGAAGCCACTATGAGCTTCCCTTTTTTTATCTCTAATTATCTTAAGTTTATGTCAAATGATGATCTTTAATCACCTTTAAGAGTCCATTACTCGCGATATCAACCATATCAAATACATTTGAAAATCCTTTTATGCCACCATAGTAGGGATCAGGAACTTCATTCAAGGGGTGCTCAGGTGCGAAATCAAGAAAGAGTTTTACTTTTGATGTGAATTCCTCAGGACAACTTTGTATTAACAAGCCATAATTTTCATTATCCATTGGCAAAATATAATCATAGTATTCAAAATCAGAGGCTTTAACCTGACGCGCACGAATATAACTTAGATCAATACCACGACCATTTGCGGTTTCTTGCGCTCGTTTATCAGGTTTTGAACCAACATGATAGGCATGTGTACCTGCTGAATCAATTTCAAAATGTTTTTCCAGGTGCTCTGCATTCACTAAATGTTCAAAAACACCATGGGCAGTTGGTGAACGGCATATATTACCCATGCAGACAAAGAGAATTTTTATTTTTTTCATTTTTAGTTTATTATTTTACTAGATAAAATTAGACTGTTAACCATTAGTATTTTAATATTACTATTCTGCATCTAAAGAACGTGCTTCTGACTCAAGCATGACAGGTATATCATCACGAATGGGAAATGCTAACTTATCTTTTTTACAAATAAGTTCATTACTTTCTTTACTATAATCTAATTCACCTTTACAAACTGGACAAGCCAGGATATCAAGTAATTTTTTATCCACTCTAATGCCTCTACTTTACAAATATTTAATAATTGGTTTAATATTCTTTTAACTGTTTAAGTATTTTCTTAGTCAGCTCACTATTCACACTGGCTTTTATCGGTAAGAACCAAACATTAGTCAAGGGTTCTTCAAACAATAAACCTGGCTTAAAAAAAGCCTGACATTTAACCGCATCTTTTTCTGTCATTATTATGGGGTAAGGTTGATCAAAAACCAAATCTTCTGGCTGATACTGATAATGATCTGTAAAAGGATGCTCTATCACATTTATCCCGTGCTTCTGTAACAACTTAAAAAATGATTCTGGCGCACCAATACCAGCAACTGCATGCACAATTTTACCCTTAAAATCAGTGAGTGTCATTGATTGCTTCTCATCATCCATCGAGGGTACAGATAAAGGTTCTAAATTTGAGACTTCGTAATCCATTAAAAATTCATTTTTATCAAGTTCTTTGTCTGAGTTTTCTAACGGTTCACGTGATATATTATAAACAATATAATCAACAGAACTGAGGCGGCTTAGTCTCTCTCTGAGAGGACCTGCTGGTAAACAAAGTTTATTCCCATAAAGCCGTTTTGCATCGGTTATATTGATTTCAATAAATCGAGACATTGCATAATGTTGTAACCCATCATCACTGATAATAATATCACAGTCAGTATCTTGAGCTATTTTTTCAACCGCTCTGGAGCGAATGGGATCAATAATGACTGGGCACATAGTTGTTTTATGAATAAGAAAAGGCTCATCACCAAACAAGAGAATATCCTGCTTGAGATCTACTTGTCTGGGCCAGGCAGCTCCTTTCTCATTTCCTTCCTCAGCTCCATAGCCACGACTCACAACACCAGGTTTAAAGCCAGCCTCTTTCAACTGTTCCACCAGCCAAATAACAAAAGGAGTTTTACCATTTCCACCAATATAGATATTACCGACAACAATGACAGGTAGTTTTGAAGAATTAGATTTAAACAATCTGATACGATAGAGAAAATGTCTGATAGAAACCAGCAGGCAAAAAAGAAAACTAATTGGAGCCAGTGCCAGACTGACAAAATTCAGGCTTTGCCAGTAGTAAGTGATGGGCTTCATTAAGAAAAGCAACCTGGAAAATAAAAATCAAAAATCATTTTATTCAGGCTTAACAGCCGAAAATGAAATATTCACGAATCCCATTTGACGAGAAGCATCCATTGCAGTCATCACTGCCTGATGGGGTGTATTTTTATCTGCAGAGATAATCACTCTAGGTTCATTTTCATTACCTGCAGCTTCGCGTAGAGCTCGGAGTAAAGTTTCAATTTTTACATTAATGATTTCATTACCATTAATAGTAAATTTACCCGTTGGGCCAATAAAAATTTCAATTTCAACTTTTTCAGATTCTGTGAGCTCACCACTGGCTTCTGGTAATTCAATATTAAGTTCAGACTGACGATCAAAAGTGGTTGAAACCATAAAAAAGATAAGCAATAAGAACACCACATCAATGAGAGGTGTCACATTAACATCAAGTTCTTCGGGCTTGTGGGGACGAAAGTTCATATTATTATCTCTTTTCTTTGCGGTCACCATGAACCACTTCGACCAGATAAATAGCCTGAGCTTCCATTTTCAACAAAAGCTCATCCACACGTCCACGGAAAAAACGGTAGAACATCACACTTGGTATGGCAACCGATAAGCCTGCAGCCGTTGTGAGTAAGGCTTCAGAAATACCATCAGCCAGAATCTTAGGGTCACCAACTCCAAGACTGGTGATGACTGCAAAGACTTTTATCATGCCAATAACCGTTCCTAAAAGACCTAATAGAGGGGTAATAGAGGCAATTGTTCCTAAAGTATTGAGAAAGCGTTCTAATTCAAGGACAACTTGACGCCCTTCTTCCTCTATACTTTCTTTCATTATTTCACGTTGAGTATTCATATTTCGTAAACCAGCAGCAAGAATACGACCCAATGGTGAATTATTATAAAGCTTGGTTATTGCTTCATTGGTTATTCGATTTTTTTGGTGAAGTTTAATAATCTGATCAACAAGATTAGGTGGAGCAATTTTATTTTCACGCAAAGTCCAAAAACGTTCGACTACAATGGTAAAAGCCAAAATGGAACATAAAATAATTGGGGCCATAATCCAGCCACCGGCTAATATTAATTCAAACACAATTTTCCCTTAATAAACCGAAATGAAATGATATGATATTTATAATTATTATCTAAGCAATTTAAGTTCTTACAATAATTTTGAACATAGCTTATTAATATAAATTAACAAAAATCAATCGAATACAGCTAGAGTTCCATAATTTCACGATTCCAAAGCTGTTGATACTCAACACGATATTCTTTTACTGAAAATGAATTATTGGTCATATTGCTCTTAATATCAATAGCTCCGTTGCTTGTATTGTATAATTTAACCTGCATTTTTTTATAACGTTCAATCACCTGAGAGGCAGGATGATGAAAACGGTTTTTATAACCAAATGAAAACAAGGCAACCTTGGGTTGTAATTGCTTTAAAAACTTAAAAGAGGAAGAGGTTTTACTGCCATGATGAGGCACTTGTAAAATATCAGCCTTTAATTCTGGATAGGCACTAAGCAGTTGTTTCTCTGTCTTTTTTTCTATATCACCTGTCAATAGTATTACTTTATTCGAAGCGGTAGTAACACGTAAAACACAGGAACGATTGTTTCTCTTTTTTACCAATAAAGGCCTATTCGGTGATAAAACTTCAAAATTAACACCATCCCACTGCCAATTTTGTCCAGAAGCACATTGATTAATTGAAAAAAAAGTTCTCTTTGATTTCATTCCAGTATTCATTAAATTTGAGGAGGATTTCACACTAAGTTGTTCAGGCTCACCTGCCAACACATTTTTTATTGGAATTTGATGTATGATTTGCGAATAAGATCCAGCATGATCTTTATCTGAATGGCTCACAATAAGTTTATCAATTTTTTTTATTCCTTTTACTCTAAAATAAGGAATAATAACCTGATCAGCCATATTAAACTGATCACTATAGTAATCACCTGTATCATATAACAATGTATGATGTCGTGTACGTAACACCATGGCGAGTCCCTGCCCCACATCTAACATGGTTAATTGTATCTGCCCCTCAGGTATTTTTTCTGCCTCAACAAAAAAAACAGGTAATATTAAAAGCACACCAAGCCATCGGCCATGCCAGCCTTTTGGCATCAACAACCAAAGACTCCCCATTAAAACCATCACTAAAACAATAATTGGTGTCTCAGGTATATATATCAAACTTTCAGTCCATTGACTTAAATAGTCCAAACTCCAGAATAAAAAATTTATTGGCCACTCAAGTAATTTAAATAGTAAAAATGCTAGAGGCTCGTAAATAAACAATAAGCCCGTTGCCAATAAAATCATTGGTACAACAATAAAACTCATTAGTGGGACTGCTAAAATATTAGCCAGAGGAGCAACCAAAGAAAACTGATGAAAAAGTATTAATAATGGTGCTAATAAACCAATGAAAATTGTTATTTGAAGCCAACCAAGCTGCTTCAGCTTATCACTTGTACCTTGCATTTTTGCAAGTCGAGACGAGACGGTTAACAGAATAACAGCCACTGCTCCAAAAGAAAGCCAAAAACCAGGAGATAAAGCACTTAATGGGTCAAAAATAACAACAAGCAAAAAAGCAAAGAGTAATATATAGCTTGGTAGAAACTCACGCTTTAAAATAATAGCTAAAAAAACCACAGATAACATTATCAGGGCTCTTTGTGTTGGAATAGCAAAACCTGCCAAAGCAGCGTATATAACAGCTGTACATAAAGCAGTGAATGACGCTACAAAAAATGCAGGAACTTTTAAATTTAACCAGGTGAAAGAACGCCACAAATTATAAACAATAAACCAGATAAGGGATGACATCAAACCTATATGCAGCCCTGAAATTGCAATTAAATGATTAGTTCCCGTACGTAAAAAAGCACGCCATTGTTCAACTTCAATATCATGCCTTATGCCAATTGCCAGTGCTTTCACCAAACCTTTATAGGCATAGTCTGTTAAAACATTATCTATTCGAGAGGATACTTGCTGCCTTAAACTGATCACATGTGTTTTAATGAATGACAATGATGATGGCTTTAACAATTTTCCTTCTCGAATATAGCCTGTCGCTAAAATTCGATTTTGATATAACCATTTTTCATAATCAAAATTTCCATTTAATAAGCCATTTGGTCTTTTTAAGCGTACTTTTAATTGCCATTCCTGACCACTTTTTAACTGTTCATAAGTGTGGTACCAACTCAAACGAATTTTACCATTAAAAGACTGCTCCCATTGGTCATCCTTTTGATTATTTCCCGTATTTGAAAGGAGTTTTCGAGAAGTAACATAAAATTCAAAGGATTGTTTATCATCAGATTTATTCGGTATTGAATCAATATAACCTTTTATATCAATCGTTTTTCCCTCTATTTGCTTCAAATCAAGTACAGGATAGAGATAACTGACATAAAATAAGGTATAACTAAAGCCCAAGAAAAAAGCTGAAATAACAATAGTCGTTTTTTTAAAAAATATCTGATAAATATGTATTGATGAACTAACAAAAAACAACCGAGCTTTGTATAATGAGAAAACAACGACTAAAAAAAGACAAACTACAAATAAAACTGTTTGAATCGGTGGAAAATTTGACTTTAATTGACCATAATTTAGGAATGAAAAACTGAGTGGCCAGTAGAGTAAACTGAAATTTCCAATAAGAAACGCGACTATCCCTGTGCGCATGCAATGGTTCCTTGTGAAAGCTCTTAAATAAAAGTCCTAAAGAGTATCCTTAAAGAAAGATCTTCTATGACAAGCTTTCTTTGACTTTTTCTTAAACTCGTTATTTAGAGATGAATAAGAAGAAATAAGATTTTATTATGCCAAAAAAAATTATAAAAAAATATATGCCCGATCATCACACGATCAAAGAGCACAAGTATTTACAGTTTTTTGGCACACTATTACATGATGGAAACCTCTGGCATTTTAATCGACGTTCTGTTTCAGGTGCATTTGCTGTAGGTCTTTTCTGTGCATTCATTCCACTTCCCATGCAGATGATTTTTGCAGCAGCCATAGCAATTACTGTTCGGGTTAACCTGCCTATTTCAGTTTCTCTTGTGTGGTTAACCAATCCAATCACGATGCCACCCATTTTTTATGCCTCTTATAAAGTTGGGGCATTTGTATTAGGTCAAAAAGCATTGACCAGTGACTACAAACCCACAGCAGAATGGTTTAGTGAACAACTTGATTATATTTGGGAACCTTTTTTACTTGGCAGCCTGATTTGTGGGATTGTCAGTGCATTATTGGCTTATATCACCATACGATTACTTTGGCGTTTACATATTATCCGTCACATAAAAGAACGTCGTCTTCGGTTAAAGTCAAAATAGTTTAATTAGCCCCATACAGGCTCAATTATGACCTCTGATTTTACCGATTTTGCCAGAAAACATTTCTTATGTGATTGATGATGAATTTTTTCGACAGTTTCTTGATCAACATTTACACCATCCGAAAAGATAACTTCAGGTCTTATAATAACTTTAGTGATCACCAAATCACCTTGTGAATCTGGCTCAAGATAAGCAGTGGCATTATCAATATAATTTTCAACAATAAGACGTTTTTTTGAACAAATAGCAATAAAAAAAAGCATATGACAGCTGGACAAAGCTGCCGCAAAAGCGCGCTCAGGATCAGCACATTCAGGATTACCTAAAAATTGAGGGGCAGAAGATGCATTAATAATTAAGCCCTCACCAAAATCCCACTGATGATCTCGATTATAATCCTGATAAGCAAACGACTCTGTTTGTTTTCGCCATGTAAGTTTTATATTATGTTCTGACATCTTATGACCTATAGAATTGACTACATTACAATTATTTTAAATCTTTAGATTTAACCATGAATTAATAAATGAGTAAACGGGTATAATTAGATTGCAACTTTGATAAATAATAGAACAGACAAAACGAACAGAAAGACTCTTAGAACATTTTTATAGGAATTAACCTCAATATTTTTCTTAATTCTGACACCAAGATACAAAGCAAGTGAAACAACAATCAACATGATTGCTGAAGTCGTCAGTTCATTAGTATTAAATTTACCATGAAGAGAAAATAAAAATAACTGAATAATTTTCCCAAGTAAAAAGCATATGTTTGAAGCTTGAATTATCTCACTTTTAGAATATTTTGACTCAAGTGTATAAATGATAAGTACTGGAGCCATAACATTCGTAAGTCCTCCCAAACATCCAGCTAAAACACCAAAAAATAATTTTGAGAACAGTGGATACGCTTTAATCCAAAAAATATTAAACTTTATCTTTTCAAGTAGTAAATAAACAAGAATTGCCGTCGCTAGTAAGAGCTCAAAAATCTCAGAATCTGTAATTATCAGAATGAAGGTACCAATGGCACTTCCCCCCATAGCAAACAGCGCTAAAGAAAGGTAACGACGAATGGCATACAGTAATCTCCCTTCACTTATTATACTGACAATGTTCACCAACAGTGTTGGAATGAGTGTTAAAATTATCGCGGTTTGAATATCAGTGAGAATAGCAAGTAATGGTGTAGCAACCATAGGAAAACCAAAGCCAATACTTCCATGAATAAAGGATGCCAAAAAAAATATAAATGCAAAAACAATTAATACATCAATATTAAAATCCATATTAAGATGTCAACAAATTCAAGTTAAGTTCTACTTTAAAACCTCAGTTACTTAAACATCACGAAAGCATCAACATACTCGAAACTTATATAACTTGTAGTGACTAGTACTTATTTAAAGTGGTAATCATAAGGTTCAAAATTTTTAACTCATTCGTTATGAATCTTCTTTAACAAGAAGGTTTTCATGTTTTTTTGCTTTTTTAATCATTTTTGTTATAACTTTATATTCTTTACATAAGTCATAAACTGCCTTACTTTTCTTATTTAATTTTGCTTCTGATTTCATTTCTTTTTTAAGTTCAGCTTTTTTTTCTTCTAACTGTAAAATAATTTTTTCCAGTTTATCGGATTTTTTTCTTTGTTTCTTCTTTGATTGATCAAAAAAATCATCCAATCGACTCAATAATTTTTTAATACTCATATTCGTCTCCTAGCTCTATGATTTCCTGGTCTTTAACCCAGAGCACAGAAGCTGTTTTAAGTAATTTTTTACTGATGCTATAAGTAAAACCAACATCATTGATTAATGAAGAAGCCATTTTAGAATCAATTTTATTATCCCTAATCAGCATATCAATATTTTTACTTATGCCAACTTCATTATCACTGCCTTTTTCTTTTAACACACCAATCTTTGTCATAATCTCAGTCGAATCAACAAAATCCTTATTTCTCATGACTTGTATTTCACGAAAAATAGTCACTAATTCTTTTCTAAGTTTATTGTATTCATGAATCATGAACCAATTATTACTTTTTGTGAAATGATTTAAATTTCTTTGCAACTCTCTCACATCTTTAACCATCTCAATAATATTTCTCGCTGTCAGTTTCAATTCATAGACACGATTATTTCCATCTTCATCCATATAGCTTTGAGATCTTGATGAATAATGTAATATTTCACTATAAAGATTTTTTATGTCTTTTTGATAAACTTCATCAACATCAATTTTAAAAAGTGAATTCGATTGCTCAACCACATCATGAACTTCTTTGTCTGAAAAAATTTCTTTTCTATGAAGGTTCATGGCATGTACAATTGCCTCTAATGACTTATCATAAAGATGTATGGTTTCCTTTCTAATGGCTTCCAAAGCAGAAGCGGGGATTTCCATTACTTCATCAGTAAGATATTTAGGTTTACCTCGACCCAATTCTTTAACACAAAATAGAGTTTCTAAAAAACGAACCATATATTTAATAAAAGGTGAAACAGCTAATACACCAATAACATTAAAGATGGTATGAAAAAGCGCTAACTTCATAGCAAAATCTGTCTCAGCAATTGAAAGTAGTGGTGCAATAATATCGACCAAATCTTTTAATTGATAGATAAAAACAATGGCAATGACACCTGTAATGATATTAAAAATAAAATGAGCAACAGCCAGGCGTTTACCATTACGATTAGAGGCCAATGCGCCTAATACCGCGGTCACAGTTGTTCCAATATTAGCTCCAATAGCTAATGAAAGCGCATTTATATAATCAATTTGTCCCGTAGCCAATGCAGTAATAATGATTGCCATGGTTGCACTACTGGATTGTATAACCACTGTGGCAACCGCACCGAAAACAATGTAAACAAATATACCCAGATAGCCTTCCATAGCATATTCAGCTAAGTTAAGGCCTTCTTTAAGAGTTTCAAACCCCTCTTTCATGTATGAAATACCCAGGAAAATAAATCCCAGACCAATTAAAACACTTCCAAAACCTTTGTAACTATTATGTTTTGAAAATTGCATAATGACGCCAAAAATGAGCATGGGCAGTGCGTACTGAGCTATCTTGATTTTTAACCCAAGTGATGAGACAAGCCATGCAGTGGTCGTGGTACCAATATTGGAACCAAAAACTACACCAACAGCGGAAGTTAATCCCATAAGTTCTGCAGAAAGAAAAGAGATGATGATAACTGATACCAAAGATGAGCTTTGTACAACAGCTGTTGCTAAAAAACCTGTACCAATGGCTTTTGGTGTAGTACTCGTAAATTTTTGGAGAACATTCTCTAAGGCCCCGCCACTAAAAAGCTTGAAACCACTCTCCATATAATGCATACCAATTAAAAAAATAGCGATACCAGCTATAATGGTTTTGGCATTTTCATTTGAAACAATAAACCAGGCAAAGGCAAGGAAAAGTAGAGGTGAAATAATTTGTTTTAGCATAAATATTAACGCTTTTTTTTTAATTATGATAAAAAGTGGTGATATATTTAGATTAGCAGTAAACAGATCATTTTACATCCCAAAATCCATTTTCATTTCCGGATAGCTCAAAATATTTTTTTTATTATTAAGAAAAAGAAATAAGCCTTTCAAGACAATATAAAATAACCAAATAAAATTTAGTAACATAAGCAAACCAGCTAACCAGATCAGTTGTATCCAGAATATTGAGATTAATAACAAGATTGAAGAACTGACATGAAGATAAAACTGTATTTTTGATTCTTGAGTGGAAATAACTTGCTTCATGTTAGGTACTAAATTAGGTTTTGCAGACATTGACTCAGGGTGTTTAAAGGATAATTGCTGTAAATTAAGATAAATTAAAAATGGGACAATTTTTTGTAACATTCCTATAATTGCAGATATAGCCATGCCATAAATTAACAATATCCCCATAGTAAACTCTATTTGAATGTAATAATTCTCTAGATATGTATTTGACCAAAGATGAAAGCTCCACCATATCAATATAACAAATAGTAAAGAAGCAAGAGATATACGAAAAAAATTAATGGTAACATCCATTAATTTACGCTTCCGTTGATTAATCAGTAACAGGGTATATATAGAGAAAAAGATTAATTCAATTGATAGGAATAAGTTAAAAATTTCTCTGTACCAAAAACATTCATCCCCCTTCAATAATTGCATTAATGACAAACCACAGAGTGTAATAATTATCATTAAAGAAAGTATTTTCAAAGTTCTAACTGAAAACTCAGGTGTCACAAAAAACATTGGAATCACTTGTGAACTAACCGCCATGATAAGTAAGACAACCCAACCAATAAGAGCCCATAGAGCATGAGTATCAGTATATTGACGATATACCACTCCTAAGTCAGGAAATGCATAAGCCAAAAGCATAAATAACCCCAAACCTAATGCTATCACCAGCACAAAAATAAGAATTCTAATAATATACGCAATAAGATGGCCGTTAAACTTTGCCTTTAGAAGTAATATTAATGACAGAGCAAATGAAGACAGGGAGACACACAAAAAAATTAATGCCGACCAATAAAAAAGTTCATATTGAAAAATGAAGCCTAAAGTCAGAGATAGAGAACCAAGAACTAGTAAAGAATGGATAATAAAAACAAGCTTTCTTCCCCCAGGAATATACTGCCCAATCATAACAGGAATAAATTGATACAGAGCACCAATCATAACCATCATCATAAAACCAAGGGTTAATAAATGAGTTAAAACTAATGAACTGGATAACCAGCGAGAAGTCCATATATCAGGACCATAAAACAAAACAAATAATGCGGCGAATATTCCAAAAATAGGGGCTGTAATAAAAAATCTAAGAGGGACAAAGATGGGAGGAATAGTATTTAAAGATAACCCCTTTGTATTCATAATATAGTATTCACAAAAAGAAGTTTAACAAAATTTTTTTAAACAATAATTATTAACCTTTGAATCTAGCTTATTCCAGATAATGATTTCCCATAATGCGCTTGTTTTATGCGCATCATCTAATAATGATTCATTTTGAAAATCAAGTTGATCTTGTTTGACATTGAATGAAAAGCCATTCTCCTGTAAAAGCTCCAGGAGTGGCAGTGGTTTTTTTCGATGAAGCATTCGAATATACTCTCCGGAATTCATGCCAACCAGAAGTTGCATCACTTCTTGAAATGGTTGTGGAGCTTCGTATTCACTAACATCTATAAACAATTCTTTTGCATCTTCAGGCATAAGCTTAAAATGACTTTATAAAGCAACAGTTTTATATAAAACAATAAGTAATAAAATTGTTTTAATTGTGTCTCATTTGTTCAACAATATCAACAGCGTTGGGTAGAGATTGATCAGTCATAGGATAGAGGATTTGCTCTTCTTTCATATTATGCTGCTGCATTGTAACCATTAAAGTTTCTGTTAGAGCCAAAAATTGATCTTTGTCTTTACTTACGGATGCTTTATTAATTTCATTAACCAAAGCACGCATCTGTTCATGCTCCATACGCATCATTTGCGTCGGTCCACCCGTCATACCTGTTTGTGACTCAAATGCAGGAAAAAGAACATTTTCTTCACGTGAAAAATGCTTTTCTAATTCGCTTGCAAATTGATTCCACTGTTCAATGCCCTTCTCCCAATCACTATTCGCGATTGATTCTTCCGCCATTGCAAATTGTTCGTCACATTCTTTGTGGTGACTTGCCATAAATGCACTAATTGTTGATGTTAACAAAGGAAACCTCTCGATATTAGTACCTTTTCCTACAAATGCATCAAGGTACTGGAGTTTAGAAATTTAAAAAGAAATAACGGTTGTAAGCCAAGTTTAAAGAATTTTACAAAAATACGTTAAAGTTGCCTTAATCCATATCAAGGATTTTTTTCTGATTGGAAATAATTTGGTGGGAGTTACCACGAAAAACAACCTTATTCGGCTTCTTTTCTAGCTGATAATCATACATTGGGTCATAATAAAGTGTCAATAATGATTTAATCCAAATACGGTGCAGATCGACCTTCCCTGAATGCTTATGTTCTTCAAGCGCTTCCTGCATTTGCTGATTAACTTCTTGATAGCGTTCACCACCTAAACGTTTTTGAATTCTCTTTAAGCTATCAAGAAGATAATCTGAAAATAACTGAAAAGCTTCATTGTCATGAGATTCACTCTCTGGGGACAAATAAAGCTTATAATAGTTTTCCAGATCAATGACATAATCCTTAAGTGTAATGTTTATCCGATATTGCAATTCCTCATCAAGAATAACAAGATTAGATTGAGACATTTTAAGCTGTAAAGATTGAGGTAATGATAAACGACCAATCATACGACCTTCATCTTCAAGCCAGAACTGTTTCATACCTCTGGATCGGCATTTAAGCAAAGCAATAGATAGACTATTTTCAAAATCAATCTGTGAAGGCTGTCCATCAGGAAATCGTCCAAAACTCGAACCTCTATGATGGGCAAAGCCTTCTAAATCAAGCGCGCCATTTAACTCTTTTAATAGCCATGTTTTTCCAGTACCCGTTCGCCCACCTAATAAAACGAATTTTACCTCAGAAATCGATTGTTCCAATTCATCCAGAAGAAAGCGTCTCATGGCTTTATAACCACCATTAACCAATGGCAGATTCACACCACTTTCTTTCAACCATTGTTGTACTGTCCTGGAACGTAAACCACCTCGAAAACAATACAAGTAGCCATCTGGGTGTTCTTTTGCAAAAGCTTGCCACTGAGCAATACGTTGTTCTTTTAATTCACCACTGACTAACTCATTACCCAATTTAATTGCGGCATCCTGCCCATTCTTTTTATAACAGATACCGACCTGATGACGTTCTTCATCATCCATCAGAGGATAATTGATAGCATTAGGAAATGAACCCTGGGAAAATTCAACAGGAGCACGGACATCCATTAGAGGAATATCATTCAATAAAATTGAACGAATTAAATCTCTATCGATTGGGTTTGACATAATAGTTTAACCTTAAAGCCTTCAATTAAGGACTGGGGAAGATTTAAAAAAAAGTAAAACACAGCACAACCTGGCTCTTAAATACCATAAAATATGGCCATATATATTCATGTATCTTTTTTACAGAAAACCATTTCATCTGCTTCAGGAGAGTTTGACAAAATGATCAGACGAATCATTTTCAATCACGTCGCCTATAATCACAGCTTGAGAAAAACCAGCAGAATGCAGCTTTGCAAGGCAATCTTCTGCATCTTTCCTGGACACTCCAGCCAACAAGCCACCAGAAGTTTGTGGATCAAATAACAATGGGTAATTTTGATGACCAGATATTGTTTCAATATTAGAAATGGCACGTTTAAGGTGAATATTTTCATCCTGGAGTGAACTAAAAATTCCCGCTTTGATCATTTCATGAGCACCAGAGAGTACTGGTAATGCAGATAAATTAAGCTGAGCATTAACACCAGAGGCTTTTAACATTTCAACCAGATGCCCCAAAAGACCAAATCCAGTAATATCAGTACAAGCTTTTACACCACAATTCTGAAATACTTCGGATGCCGCCCTATTGGAAAGCAACATATGCTCAATAGCCTCATCAATCCAACGTCCTTTTGCTTTTAAGCGCATATTTGCCGCCAGTAATGTACCTGTACCTAAAGGCTTGGTTAGGATTAAAACATCACTGGGCAACAAACCTGACTTTGTCAAAAGTCTATCCTTTGAAACAAACCCATTGACATTCAGACCAAAAGCCATTTCTGCACCTTCACCAGTATGACCACCCACTAAACTCATATTATTATCATTCAAAACTTCCAATGCACCTGACATCACCTGAAACAGTTCTTCTTCAAGTATATTTTCCACTGAATAAGGTAAAGTGACTAATGCCAATGCCGAATGAGGTGTAGCTCCCATTGCAAACAAATCACTCAAAGCATGATTTGCTGAAATTTTACCTAACAAATACGGATCGTTAATAAACGATTTAAAATAATCCACGGATTGAACCAATAACTGCCCTTCAGGTATTTCTATAACTGAAGCATCATCCGCCTGTTCCAGACCAAGAATAACCCCATGCTCAGTTTCTTGACTGGCACCCCCCTGATCAACAGCATGATTAACAGCCTGAAGTCGTTCAATAACACGCTTTAGAATAGTACTCCCAACTTTTGCACCACAACCACCACAACGCATAGGAATTTCTTGTAATCGTTTTAATGCAGACTCATCAACCATACTGTGAGGAATGTCAATATCACTATCATTTTCCATCTCAGGTAGTTGATTAAACAAATTCATAAAACTAACATCAATCCAATTTTTATATTTCCAAACCCATTGCCCCTGAAAAGCTAAAAATCCACGAGATGCAACAGCAGTTTTATCCGCACAATTGAGTAAACTTAAAAAATGTTTTTGTGGTTTATAAGCCTTGAGGCGTTCATTTCGAACTAAACGCCTAATATTTTCAAATAATGGGGGACCTTGTCTAACAGCATAAACACCAGATTTTGGTCTGGGATGATTCACCATTGATGCAATATCACCAGAGGCAAAGATATTAGGGTGAGATATAGATTGTAAATAATCATTGACCTTGATGAAACCTCGGTTATCAACAGATAAGCCTGATTCACCTGGCCACTCTGCTGAACTGGCTGTTGTACTCCAGACAATTGCATCTGCCTGCACTAATGTGCCATTACTACAGAGAATATTTTTTGTATTGGCAGTTGGTTCTAATGAAATATCTTTAATAAATGAATCAAGATGAAGTTTAATTCTTCGTTGTTTAAAAAGTTTTAGTATTTTCTTTTTAACTGAATTATTATGTGATGGTAATAAAGTTTTTGCTGCACTGATAAGAACATATTCAACTTTTTTATCCGGTAAGCCCTTACGAGCAAGTTCCAGTTGAACTCTGTGTTGAATGGATAAAATCAATTCAACACCGCTTGCACCTCCACCAACAACAGCAATTGTCGTAAAATTTTCTTCTGTTAATACACGATGAAGGGTTGATTCCAGATGAGTAATAAATTGCTTAACCGGTTTTACTGGAATTGCAAATTCTTTGACTCCAGGAATATTAAAATCATCCGGTGTTGAACCGATATTAATAGACAGTAAGTCATATTTAATAGGAGGGCGGTTGTTTGAAAAAATGAGTTGATTCTGTGTATCAATATGAGTAACTTTGGAATGATATAATCGACAGCGAGAAAACTCAGATAAGGGCCTTAAATCAAGGTGAACATCATCATAAGAATATTGTCCTGCAATAAATCCAGGTAACATGCCAGAATATGGCGTATGAATATCACTAGCCAATAAAGTCAGTCTTAGACCTGGCATAGGTTTCATGGCAAACATTTTTAATAAGCCAACATGACTATGCCCACCGCCTATCAGAACCAGTTCTTTAACAGCAATATCAGGAAGGTTATTCACCAAAGGGGCCTTAATTAAATGAAATTTATGAATTCAAACTAGCTGATAACAGCAGCAAGTTATTGGAAGACATATAAAAAACGAGGCTTATTTTAACAAAAAAGTGTTTTTTTTACCAGAAGACTTAAGACAAGAAGAGTTGTTGATTGAAAAGACATTGATTCAATTTTTAATCAAAATTCTTTGAAGTAAAATGAGCTAAAATTTTTCTTTAGACAAAAAAAAACCCATTTAAAAAATGGGTTTTTTCTTTTTAAACTCAAATAAAATAAATAATGTAATTTAAATGAACACTATTACGAAGCATCTATTTCCACAACATCCAGTTACAGAACTGTGCTTTGATTGTGTTTATAAAGGATTGCATTTAAATACACCTTCATAAAGACTTATTTATTAAATTCAGGTTTAACTCCCCCGATCCCCTCGGTTATTTCATGTATATATAGGAACATATAATTGATCATAAAAAAAGAAGGGTTAACCCTAGTATTTATAAGAATAATACAAAAAAAGGTTATTTTTCATAATATTAGAAATAATTAATTAACTTTTTTATAGTAAAATTCTAAATTTAAGGAAAAATTTATGATTCAATTTATTAATTAAAAGCAATTAACTACAATTTTTTAATAAAAGCTCAATTTTAATCAGATTAAGAGATAGATACATTTTATTGAATACAATTCAACAGGTGTACCTCAACATCATTCCAGTCATGATATTCTGATTCAATAATTTCTATTCTGCTATCCTGACTATTTTCATAACCTTCCTTTGAGAACTGATCATCCGAACGATTCATAAGAACCCACCCTTTATGCGTACGAAAGATCCCTTTAACACGGGAAAAAACCTCATCTTTAACAAAGTCTTCAAGCTTGTTTTCATTAAAAATAATAGAGCGATCAAAAATCCAACCACAACCAAAATAACCCTGGCCATTATTTTCAAATTTCTGCCATTGAAAATTATCTTCATGCTCTAATTGAGACTTTGCGGTATTTGTAGAATGACTGGTTGAATTTTCACTCCCCCCATGGGAGTGATGCTCACGTATTTTTTTGGGATGTGCATTTGGATGAACAGCACAACGTTGTTCATTACGTTTTATATCGAGCAAATCTGTAGAAAACTGACCAAACTCAATAGCATCAAGATGAGCCTTAACTGGCCTAAAAGACTGAGAAAATTCATAAAAGGTATCAAGTTCAGTTTGTGATGCCTTATCTGATTTACTGGCCAAAAGTACATCTGCCATATTAAGTTGATCAATAAACGTTTCATTATTACGGTATTTATCTTCATTAATTTTATGTGCTTCAACAAGACAAATCGTTGCTCTAATATCCAGCACTGTCTTATAAAACTCACCTGTGAGCGTATCCATAACTTTTTTGGGATGTCCTACCCCTGTGGGCTCAATAAGGATACGATCCGGATTGGCTTTTTTAATCAGTAAATTAAGTGCAATTTGCAAAGGTAAGCCCGCCGCACAACAAATACAACCACCTGGCACTTCTTTTATAAACACACCGTCATCTAGACCTTCTTGTTCAAGCATCGCACCATCAATACCTACATCGCCAAATTCATTGACTAATACAGCCCAATTTGAATGTTGAGGTCTTGAACGTAGCAACTTTAAAATTGCAGTGGTTTTGCCACTTCCTAAAAATCCCGTAATCAAATTTGTTGGAATAGCCTGTATTTTATCTGTCATTATTAATGAACCTATACGTATGAATTTTTACAGAGAGATACACGCTTTTAGAATGCTCTCAAAAAAAGTTTGAGTAGGATATGCAAGAATTAATGCAAAGGCAAATAATGTTTCTGATAAATATAATTATTGAGTCTTTTTTTGAAATTTTTTTCAAGCTTAGTGGAATCACCTACTGCAATAAAATTATGTTTACCACAAAGGTATTTATTGGCAACATTGAATAGTTGCTCACTTGTTGTGCTGTTAATTTGATTTCTCATCTCATAAAGATAATCATCATTCAAATTGTTTTCTAATTGCTGTAACTTATTATTAACTAATTGTTGATTAGTTTGTAATTTAAAAACAATTTCCCCACTAAGTTGCTGTTTAATCAACTCCAATTCCTCTTTTTCAATAGCGTAATGGCACAAATAATTAAGGTGATTGTTTATGCCATGAACAGCAGGAATTAGCTTATCATGTGCCACAGAGGTTTGTATTAAAAATGGACTACTATAACGACCTGATAATTGACGGGCAGAAATATAATAAGACAAGCCTTGTTGTTCTCGAAGATCAGCAAAAAGTCGTGAGCTTGGCCCCCCTCCCATCAATGCAGCAATCATTTTAAGAGGCAACCAATCTGACGATGTTCTGGGTACGGAAATCACCCCATATAACAAGTCAACTTGCTTAGAACCTTTACGTTCAATAAAGTCGAAGTAAGATTTACTGTCTTCTATGATAGGAACAGAATTTTGTTTGCCTCGATCTACCTCCTTATTATCATAAGACAAACTCCAGTCGGAAAAAAATTTTTTTATCTGGTTTTCTATGTTCTTCATATCAACATCACCTGATAATATAATCGTGCTCTTAGAAGGCCTGTAATTTCGCCTATAAAAGTCCATCAAGTCCTCTTTTTGTATTCTTTTAATTTGCTCACTTTCTGGTTGAAAATGATGATAGAGATGATCCTGTGGATAATTTTTTTGATAAAATAATAATTTTGAAAGGTAAGAACCTGAAGACTGGGTCAGTTTATTTTCTAATAATTGTTGTTCAATAACTTTTCTGACTGCATCATGCTCAGGCTTTATATAGGCCAATTGTTGCGATAATAAATCCAGAGTTCGTTCCAGATCCTGGGGTAATATCTCAGCAGAAATCAGCGAAAATTGAGCAGTTTGCCAATAGTTCATAGGCCGTCCCAACAGAGATATTTTTTTTTGAAATTCAGAGCGATTATATTTTCTTGTCCCCTGTCTCAGAAGTTTTAAAACCAGTGGAGAAAGTTGTTCATCCCGTGTGCTTAATTGATATTTACCTGCACTAACCACTACTGCAATATTAATATTAGGAATATCATATTTAGGCCTAACATATATTTTCAGCCCATTGCTTAGAATGATTTTATGATAGTGACTATTTGGGACAACAGCTTGTTTTGATTCACGCTCAAGTTGTTGAATAGAGGCAGGTAAAAATTTTACTGCTGTTGCAGATTTCAAAAAAACTGGTACAGATTCAGGCATTAAACTAGCCTTCTCAGCTTTTTTTGAATGGCCTTTTGAATGACCACTACAACTCACGATAAAAACATAACACAATAAAATGAGAAGATAGTATTTTCTATTTATCAATAGACTCAAAGTCATTAGTCTTTAATCAACCTTAAACAACAGAATCAAATATGAGCCTAACGGGTGCATTCTTAAAGTACAGTTCATTAAATCACCTCAGATTAAAAGTAGTGTTGTTCTATAGTTTTGCTAAAACTTTGAGGCAATAATTCCATCAACCATTTAACAAAACGCATTCCTGGACCGGGAACAATTTCTAAAGCTAACCAATCATCCGTGAAATAGTGTCTGGCCACCTGTTTAATTTTTAAGTTATCTACTGCTTGATAAGCTTTAAGATCTGAAATAGCCTGTCTGGGATTATCAAAAAATAAGACACCATCACCAATCAATTCAGCTAATTGTCTATTATTTGACATTTTCTGCAAAATTATCTGTTGCCTATTTTTTTTAGCACTACAGAGTTCTTCTTCTGAAACACCTGAGATGTGTATTTGTTCAATTTCATTTCGAACCAAAGACTGAATTTGTGAAAAATCAGCATAACTGTGAGGTACCATTCCCATAGCCGTGATTCCGGCTTGCTCAAATGTTAGGGGAAAACCAATTGTTTCAAAAATCAACTCCTGTTCTTCTTTTAATTGGCGTTTTAAACGTGATGTATCATGATTTAACAAAATGTCAGCTAATAATTCCACTGCATAATAGTCAGAGTTATGCTTTCCTGGCGTATGCCAACCCAGAGCATATAAAGGAAATGGAGCCAGTGGATCATAGTGTTTTTCAGATTTTCCAGATAATAAGGTTTTATTTATACTCGTATTTTCTTTTGTATCTGGATCAGGATAAACCTTATAATCAACATCATGTTTAGGTTTTATCTTTTTGTTTATATTAGAAAAATAAGATTCTATTTTTTTAAATGATTGGTTCGAATCAATATCACCAACTAGCACTAGAACCGCATTTTCCGGTTGATAATATTTTTTGAAAAAACTTTGCACTTGTACAACTGTCGCACTTTTTATTTCCTTTTCAGTTCCTATTATTAAATGATCATAATCAGTACCCTGCCATGCAGAAACCATAAATTCGCTAGCAATTTTAAAGTAAGGAACATTATCAATACGTACTAATTTTTCTTCAAGAACTGCTTGTCGTTGATTATTGAGCTTAGCTCCATTTATCATCAAATGTTGCATACGTTCCGCTTCCAACCATAAGACACGCTCAAGATATTTTGCAGGCGCTTCAGTCCAATAATCTGTTTTGTCGTAATCAGTCGAAGCATTCACTTGCCCACCAATTTGACGTATTGCATTAAAATGTCCACCATCAGGTACATTTTTTGAACCTTTAAACATCATATGTTCAAATAAATGTGCATACCCCCCCTCTCCAAACTGTTCATCGGCCGCTCCAACATCAAAAACCAGTCTTAAAGCAAAGATTGGTAGCTCATGGTTCTCAACAATATACACTTTAAGACCATTACTTAATTGTCGATGATAAATATTGGACAGATTTATTTGGTCAAATTGCTCATCATTAAGCAAATAACACGGTAAGGTAATATTAGGTATTTCAAGGTCCGTCTCAATCGCATTAGAAAGAGCAGAGAAAAAAAAGTTTTTTGATAACAGAAGTAAGCATATTATAAGTTTCATATTCATAACAAATTTCAATTTTGATAATTTCTGGGCCATTTTATTTCTGTAGTCATCTTCCAAGATGAATTTCATATGAAAAAAAATATAAATACAATATTTACTATGATAAATTAATGATATAACTTAAAATAAATTTCAAATAGTTAGGCCAAAAACTTGATTTATTGTGATAATTGCATATTTTTAGTTATAATAGCTCAACGGTTTTTCAGTTTATAACAGCTTTCATCTTATTATCTAAACGCCACAATATAAGGTCACATTTTTCAGTTATGTTGAAGAAATCAGTATTTCTCATTATTTTTTTTATTCTACCAATAACTGGTTACACATTAGGTCTTGGTGATATCACCGTTTTTTCTAAACTAAATGAACCTTTAAAAATTCAAATTGAGCTGATTCAGTCTAAAACAACTCCTCTTGATGATATCCTTGTTAAAAATGCTAGCATCAAAACTTACAGACGCGCTAATTTGCCCTTCCCGGAAACTTTCAATAAAGTTCGCTTTAAACCAAAGAAAACCAATAATGGCTCAATCATCGTTGAATTAACTACAAGACGGCCTGTTAGAGATCCTTTTATTACTTTTATTGCTGATCTTAAATGGCGTAAAGGCCATGTAAGCAGAGAATACACATTTCTACTTGATCC
>JAPHSW010000171.1 GCA_026196615.1 Gammaproteobacteria bacterium
GGCCTATATTATATCAAAAACTTGCAATTTTAGCACCTGTAATGAAAGAATATATCCTTACAAATCAAAGTGCTATGATTTATTCAGGTTCGACTAAATCATTTTAAAATCTTTCTAAAAAGACAATCAAATGGTTCATTTTCTAATTTCATCTTTTTATCAGGTAATAACAAAGAAAGACGATTTATTTCATCCGACAAATAAGTCTCAATTCTTTCATTTCTATTTACCTTATCTATTTCATTTGAATCCTGTTTAATTCTTAATAATTCATCAATATCATCTCGTAATCGACCTTCTGATAAAAAAGTATTCAGCAAGTCTGAAAATAACATGGGTGGTTGACATTCCTTTTCAATAACCCAATGACAACATAAAACGGGTCGCAAAGCATATAAGTATTTTTTAATATTTACCTGTTCACTTTGTGAAATTTTCTCTAAGTGAATGCCAGCCATAGACAAATAGTGATGACAACTGGCCAGAGGTAAAAAAGCTTCTTCTGCCAATTGTTTTATAGGATCTGCCACTTCTTTGATTTCTAAATATTGTATTGGTGAAGCCAACCACTCCATTAGTGCCGAATTGGATTGCTTTAATAAAACCAGAGATTTTTTGATATCCCAGCCATTGATATCAAGAAGATCATCAATTGGTAATTCAATTACGTCTCTGTTATTGAATACACTGAGATACCAGTCAGGTTCATGACAATAAATAAACCGAACATCATAATCACTGTCTTTTGAAGGAAAGCCCCATGCTCGACTTCCTGACTCTACTGCCAGAATAATTTTGACATGGTGTTCAGCTTCAATTTGTTTTAATTGATCAAGAATATCTCTTTCAATTGATTGATTGTTTACTCTCATTATTTTCTACTCAGATAGAGCCATTTTTTAGGATGGCTCTCATACTTTGATATTTACAATAACAAACTACCTTTAGGAAATCGGTCTTGTAAAAGTTTTTGTTGATCAGCGATAATCCGTCGAGTATTTTTCAAATACAAAAACTCTGACCAGTTGGGTACAAAAGGCACTGCTAATAATAAATGTCCCCACTCTTCTGGAGTTCTATTATTTTTGTCTTGATTACAGCTACGACAACAAGTTGCACTGTTTAACCATGAGTCATTTCCACCCCGACTTTTTGGAACAATATGATCACGTGTCAAATGACGTGCTGAAAAAGTTTCACCGCAATAAAGACACATATGTCCATCTCGTGCAAAAAGACCTCGATTGGAAAATGGCGGTACAAAGTCTTTTGATAAGCGATTGGGCATCACTCGTTCTTTAGTTAACAAGATTGAACTAACAGTAACTTGTGAACGAAGGCCTGACATTCGATTATAGCCACCTCGAAATAGAAATTCTTCTGCTCCTAGATTGGCTATCACTCGCTCACTGGTCATAAGGGTAATTGCTTGTCGATAGTTCAACCAGGCTGAAGGATTTCCAGCGATGTCTAATTGTAAGATTGGGATCATTGTTAGTCCTCCATGTTATAGTTATAGCTCATTTAGACTTAAAAATTTAGGTTTATATTTAATATGGTTGCCGTGCCTGGGTACGATCCAGGAATAATGGAGTCAAAGTCCATTGTGTTGCCAATTACACCACACGGCATTTATCTGGAATACAGGACAGGATTTGAACCTGCGAAAATTCTGGGTTGCAACCAGATGCCTTAGACCACTCGGCTACCTGTACTTATATTGGTCGGGGCAGAACGATTTGAACTTTCGACCACATGCTTCCAAAGCAAGTGCGCTAACCAGACTGCGCTATACCCCAATACTGGGTGAGTAAACGGATTCGAACCGATATAAACCAGATCCACAATCTGGGGCTTTACCATTAAGCTACACTCACCATAATATTTTTTATATCCGTTGTGCATGAAATATGGCTGTAAGTATTTGTGGATGCTCACGATTAGGTGCCACACCTTGACGTAAAAACCATAATGCATTCGGCTGACTAGCCGTTTTACGATTCTCAGGTATTTTCATATCCCTGACTACATGTTCAAATTTTTTGTAATGGTTCATAATTAATACCTCCGTTTAAATGTTGTTGGACTTTGCAAATCAAATAGTCTTAAAAAATTGGTACACCCGATCAGATTCGAACTGACAGTCTCCAGATTGAAAGTCTGGTGGCCTAACCTTTAGCCTACAAGTGCATAAAATGGTACGCCGCCCCGGCCATGATCCGGGAACTTACTGGTTAAAAGTCATGTGTCTACAACTCAACTAATAGCATTCCAATTGAGTTAGCGACGCATTGGCTCCAGGACTCAGATTCGAACTGAGATAGGGAAGGTATCCCACCGGTTAACAGCCGGCTGCTTTACCAGTCAGCCATACTGGAATTATTTAACTTTTAATTTAAAATCTAAGACCTGAGATTACAGTCTTAACGAAAATTCTTTAGCCAGATTATCAACAGGTTCCACCCCATTGTTTCCCAACGTATCCACTGATACCCACAAGTGGCTTATCAGTTAATTTTCATGACCGCCTTTTTTAACTGGTGGCATTTCCAGCATACGTAATACTACTCAGCACTTTGCTTACCGTCTGAACCGATCAAAGCTCATCTGTGCAGCTTAGTACCAGAAACATCAGCTTGGGGCTTCTGCTTCACCTGAGTCCAGAAACTGCTCAGGCTTAGGTCATTTTCATATTACGCTGAAGTACGTCTTTCCTTTTATTAATCAGGGCATGTAAGGATGATTTGAACACCCAACCTATTGACTAGGAATCAATTGCTCTCCCATTGAGCTATTACAAGCATCTGCCAAGACGTGCGTACTTCTGTTGTTTTGAAACCTTTTGAGTGTCAAAATGCAACACGCCTCATACCGTTCACATTCCTGCTACTGAGTGGTTTTTCAGGATGCCGGTTTTAAGCCTTTACCCTTCAAACTTCATTAGCGCCCTTGCCTGACAACTCGGACTATCTAATGTACCCTTCATTCTTCATAGTGCAGTCAGTTGGCTCATGGCGATCACTGCCAGGTGATCCTTCAGTGGTACTGTTTGCAGCCCCCCACCTTATAAACCATGCCGACCTTTCCTATTATCTCCAAGTGACCTGAAGACACAGAGAACTGGGCTTGCGTAAACCGACCAGACAAATCATCATCTGGTGAGGGTATGCAGACATTCCCTCTTTTTTACTGTCACCAGTAATTATCGTTACCGATTTCACGCAACCGGTTATTTACCTGCAAGCAGGTAATTTTTTAATTCTGTAAAAAATCGGGGGCAAAAAAAACCCCGGATGCCTGGTCAGCATATCCGGGGTTTTATACAGTCGTATTCACTCGGAAGATGCTTATTATCAGCAACCTTCCAGGACTTTTTGAAAGGTTACACTATGTTGGATGATTCATTAGAGATAAACTTGTCTCAAATGAATTTTCTGGACAAGGCTTTTCTTGTCCTAACATGTTATGTACAAACAATTGGCACAATAATAGGTTTATAAGTCTATTGGTGCTCATTTTATTTGGTAATGTAATTGTCTGATATTTCATATTTTCTAAACTGTTTCTGTTTTTTAAATTTTTATTTAAAGCAATATATTTTAAATTGCTTTGATGTTTGTGTATTCTAAACACCTAATTTTTAATGTCAACACTTTTTAGCATTAATCTTGCCATTAAAAGCAAGATTCTTTCTTTTTCAATTAAAGACAAATGCAAAATATCCTCTCTCTTTGGAAATAGGTTAGGCTGAGTTTTTTTAAGATACTCCCTCATCCTAACCTTCTCCCAAAGGGAGAAGGGACTTTGTATCATCCTTTAACGCATATGACTTGCCGTAGTGTATGTACCACATCGACTAAGTCATTTTGATTTTTCATGACCGTATCAATATCTTTATAGGCGCCTGGAATTTCATCGATCACACCTTTATCTTTACGGCATTCAATACCTTTTGTTTGTTCCTCCATATCAATTTGACTGAACTCTCGTTTTGCTTTACCACGACTCATGCGTCGTCCTGCACCATGTGAACATGAGCAGAAAGATTCAGCATTGCCCTTACCTCTTACAATGTAAGATTTATCACCCATACTGCCAGGAATGATTCCTAAAGCATTTTCACTAGCATCTATCGCACCTTTGCGTGTCAGATAAACATCCTCACCAAAGTGATTTTCCAGTGACACATAGTTGTGATGACAATTAATTGCTTCTTTTGTTAGTCCAAATTTTCGCAACTTCTTTTTTAGAGAAGCAATGATCAAACGCATCATTTCTCGACGATTGTTCAAAGCATAATCCTGAGCCCAATGAACTGCTTCAATATAATGATCAAAATAATCTGCACCTTCACTGAAATAAGCCAAATCTTTATCAGGAAGGTTTTGAATATGTCGACCCATATCTTTTTGTGCCAGACGAATAAAATATTGTCCAATCACATTACCCACACCACGACTACCTGAATGCAACATAACCCAAACATCATCATTTTCATCAAGACAAATCTCAATAAAATGATTACCGCCCCCAAGAGTCCCTAATTGGCGAACCCAGGTTTGATAAGGTTTTTTCTGCATCTTCAATAATTTTGGATGCTTAGCAATCAGACTATCCAGGCCTACTGATAAGGCTCGAATGGTCGATGCTTTAGCTCTGTCTGATTTATGCATATTGAAACCGACTGGAATTGCCTCTTCAATTGCAAATCGTATTGCCCGTAGATTATCAGGCAAATCATTGGCCTTAATCGACAGGCGAACAGCATTCATACCACAACCAATATCCACACCGACCGCTGCCGGTATGATGGCTTTGTGACAAGGAATCACTGATCCGACAGTTGCTCCTTTTCCATAATGAACATCTGGCATTGCCGCAACATGATGATGAATAAAAGGCAAATGAGCGATATTCAACAATTGTTGATAGGCTTCATGCTCAATATCATCTGTAAAGATTTTTACTGGCACTTTACCTTTTGTTATTTGTTTTAAAATTGGCATAATAATTCAACTTATTTTTTATAATTGCTTTTTATTAAAGCTATCAATAATTATTCTCTATAGTAAACATGACGTTCAACGCCATCATACTGTTTGGTACGCAGGCAACAATTTTTGAAATCTGCGTCCTGATCCACAAACACAGGGATCATTCCTACCCAATTTTTCAAACAGTTCCTTATTACCATGAACTATTCTTCTGCCGCGTTTTACCCTTGTTTCAGAAGGATAACCTTTGCGGCGTTTACTGGTTTTCTCAAAAGGAATATTCCTGATGTTTTAGTTTGTGATACTGACTCATGATGCACCTCCTGTAATAATTTTTTCTCTTTTCTTGCTATACATATTTTGCGATAGCAAATCCTTGTTTTCGCGCCCAGCGATAAATGATTTCCATTTCAGCACTGCTTGCTAAGCGATTTCGTAAACCACGGATTTGTCGAATGGTTTTACTCATAGTATGTAGTTCAATAGTCAACAACTTTTGTCTCATTTGATTTTGATTCGCATAGAGACAGTTTTGAATTTCCATTGTCCAGATAGACGTTTTACCTGTAAAACAGGAGCGTGCATAAGATGCAACACAATGGCTCTGCTTACGACCTTCAGCAATAAGTTCATTACTGCTCAGTAGTTCACTGATTGTCCATACTTTCATATTGTGACTATTTGCACGACCTTCTACATAACGATAATCTTTAAACTCTGATTTAACCCATTGTAAATCGCCACCACGTAGTTCTCGTCCTAACTGTCGATGCCAGGCTTCAACCTGATTCAATAATGTATCCGGTGTTCGTCCCTTCATAGAGAAATTAGGCTGTGCAGGCCCTTCTTCTCTTGCAACACCACGTTCAATAAAGACAATACGATTTTCATATTTCTGATTCCAGATATAATCAACAATAGGATTATATTGACTCACATCCAACATTGGATTATCAATAAAAAATCGCATAATACTCAAACAAAATTCATGATCCACAAAAACACGCGCCAATTGAGTTTCAGCCACTGCATCGGCAATTGCTTTATTACCACCCAGAGCATGAATTTGCGCCCAACGAAAAGCAGCATTTATCTCATAATGAGCAGGTGCCTGAATGAAAAAATGAGCCATTTTTTTAGTCATTCTAATAGGCAGTTTAAATGCCGTTCTGATATTTTTTCCATCACCAATATGGATAAACCATCGTTGGGATTTAGTATCTTCTTTAAACCAGACCGAATCCATAAATGCAGGTACTTCATATTTAGCAAATAAATAACGTGCCAAAGCTGAAAATTGGCGTTCTGCATTTCGTGTTTTTGGTTGCCATTCCATAAGCGGACGATGCCACCAGGTATGATATTTCACAAAAGCTATGATCGCTTTCACATAATCCGTATAGTCCAGTAATTTTGTATGCTCTTCAAGGTATAAAAAAACATCTCGTAATAGTCGCTTGTTTTGTAACGTTTTGAATCCATGACTGATTTGTTTTAATACATCATTATTCAAATCTTTATGTTGAATTTCATTTGAATAAATTTTGTTTATTAAGTAACGTCTATTTTCTTCACGCTTATAGTGTTTCAGTTTTTGTAAAGCAGACACTTGTTTATAGTGTTGATGTTCTCGATCAAGTTGAACACGTGTCTTATTAAGATTCGTACTAAAACCTTGCTGCATACACCATTGTTGATATGCCTCAATAGTGTGTAAATTTAAGGCACGAGCATAGGTCAGTATTGTCATCATACGTTCCTGTTGTTTTTTATTAATTTTACGTGCCATTTTCTTGTCCTTTTTTATCTATTTTTTTTCACTTAATTAGTGCCTGTTCGTAAATTTGAAAAATCCCTTCTCCCCATGGGAGAAGGTTAGGATGAGGGATAGGTAGATCAAAAAAATACCCTCACCCCAGCCCTCTCCCAAAGGGAGAGGGAGTAAACAAGGGAAATTAATTCCCTTTGACAAGCTTTTAACTAGTCTGCATTAACTTTGATTTGAACAGTATCGTTTAGAATACCTTCCAAACCACCAAATACAGTTAGTTTGTCCACTTTCTCAGTGATTTTTTCCAGAACTTCCAGTTCTTTCAAACGTAATAAAGTTGGGTTGTCATCCATCAAACGTGCAGTGTTCAATAGAGAACGTGTTGCCGCAGTTTCTTCACGACGTTTAATCACATTCGCCTGTGCGACTTTTTCCGCTGCAACGACCTGATTCAAAATTTCTTTCATTTCACCAGGAAGAATCACATCTTTCACACCGACACTACGCACCTTGATGCCAAACTCTGTCACTTTTTTATGTACCGCATCAAAAATCACAGCATTCATTTCATCTTTGTTTCCCAATAAAGAATCCAAAGTGCGCAGTCCCACTACCTGACGTAAAGCAAACTGAATTTCACGATAAATATAATCTGTGATATTCACTAATTGATTACGTGCAGTCACTGGTTCAATGATCTGATAATGTGCTGACAAGTTCACACGCAAGCTGACTTTGTCTTTAGTCAGAATTTCCTGGCCCTGGACTTCCATCACCTGTAAACGTAACTCAACTTGTTCAACTTTTAATGAACGATTGAACTTCCACCATGCATATAATCCTGGTTTCAATTCCTGCACCAATTCGCCATCAACAATTAACAGTCCTACATGGTTGTCAGAAACTTCACAAGCATAGATTGAGTTCACAATATCTCGTGAGACTACACTCATGCGTGCATTGGTCATTAAACCTACCAACCTTTTTTCTATGGAAAAATCCTGTTCAATGTTAATTACTTCAACTCTTACATCCACTGGATTTTTCCAATACAACTTTCTGGTTCCAGGTGCCAGAACATCACTGATCTGACCATTTTTATAAACCAGTCCTACTTCGTATTCACCCAGTTCAATAAAATGAAAATACTGTTCCACTAATTCTTTATTTTCTTTAACCAGTACATCTAAGTACGGATAATTAAATTCAGGCATAGTCAAATCATGAACCTCAATCGCAATTCGATCGAGTGCATCAAATTGACGATAGATGCCCGGCTCAAGAATTTTGACAATGCTGCGATCTTTTATATATACACCACGTTCATGTTGTGCAATCACAATACGTTTTAATCCGAACATCACTAATACTCCTTTATTTCTTATTTTTTCTTCTACAAATTTAAAATATAAAAAAATACTCCACATCCCTATTGCGGGAAATAACATTTAGCTATCATGGCTTATGTCTAACAACAAATTTAGCATTATTAATTCTGTTATCTTTAATCAGATATCATTCACAATAATATTCAACCTATCATTAAAAAATTCATTCATACTATTAATATGATGAACACAAGCAATAACAGAAAATTATTATTCCGCAAGCAATAAGCATGTTGTTGCATAAGATGTACAGTGCTGAACTGATATAAAATCCAGCTCAGCTCATACAATTTATGCCACTGGAGCATTTCCTTTTATGGTGGTTTACCACCTATTAAGCGGAGTCGAACCGCTGGCTTTCGCCATTACCATATACAGCGCTTTAAGCTGTTGGGAAAGAGTGGGAGTTGAACCCACGCCAGACCAATTATGAGTTGGTTGCTCTACCACTGAGCTATCTTCCAATGGTGCATTTGAGCATTTACCGTTTTGTATACACTTTGCAATTTCAGCTTCAGTGCACAAGTCAGGACTATTGAACCTGAGCCGCTAAACAAATAAATTTCTTCAAGTGCCTTTGAATTGTCTATATCAATAAACAATCACAATTCTTAAATAATTTTTATAAAATATTCTTAAAAATGGGCAAAAAAAACCCCAGATGCTTAATAAGCACCCAGGGTTCTACTGTTCAGTATTCCAGGAAGGTGCTTATTGTCAGCAACCTTCCACAAATTTTTTGAAAGATTACATCACATCACTATTTTTGCCAGCATCAAATGACGACGCAAAGGGACTTGCGAGTTCATTGGTATACTGCCTATTTTGTTGTATGTTTATTGGATGTAGCATAATGCTCTATATCTCTTTCAAAAATTTTAAAGTTAATTTCTCTACAATGTTTTTAAAAACATCGCTTGATTTGATTGTGAGTATTCTAGACCTATTTTTTTTAATGTCAACAACAAAAAGCAAGAATCTTGCCTTTTTTAGCAACCTTCTTTCTTAACAATTTCACATAAAGCTGGTTTTCATTTTACTTCAATCGGTTATATAATATTTATCTTCATATTTTTCAGGAAATAGCATGTCTCGTACAATCACAACCAATGAACATAAAAAAATTGTCGGTGAACGAATTCGTCAGGCACGACAAATGGCAGGTTTTAATACCATTGCATCACTGACCGAATGCTTTCCTGACTGGAGTGAGCGTCGTTTGGGTAATTATGAAAATGGCACATCACTTCCCAATCCTTTAGACATTTTACGCATTTCAAAGGAAACCAAAACCAGTCCTTGCTGGATTACTTTTGGTATTGGTAGTATCCGAGCATCTGATCGTGATGTGCAGGCAATTCGTTACCAGAACTTCTCTCATCTTTATGAAAAAATGAAAAAAACGGAGCAGTTAGCTTTACGAAAGGCTATAAATTTAAAACCCAAAGAAGTGAATCATCATCTGGATAATCCTTATTTAAAAATCACTGATACTATGTGCCATAAGATTGAACGTCATTTGGGAAAGTCGAAAGGATGGATGGAACAACAACATGTTGAGATGGATGGCTTGTGCGATTTCTTTCCCGAAGATGTGAAAGAATTATTGTCGATTTACTCTAATTTAGACAGTGACGGACGTGCCATGTTATTAGAAATTTCCAGAACTGTACAAAGTCATAGTGGTTAGAATATTATCACTGCCTGCCATATTTATCTGCCTGAGCTCATAGAATTTCCAGAATCTGGCAGACAGTCAGTTTAAATAATAAGACTTTTTTTATTTAAACTGTCGCAAATACCACCATTCAAAGAATCGTTTTAACCAGTGAAAAATTCGCATACGAGGTAATACAATATTAAGTTTGTTGGTTCTCGCAACCAAAATACCTGAATTTAAACTATCAACGATACAAAGTAGTTCGACTTTAAAAACATGAGTGACTGGCTGTTGCTTAAATTCACTCAATATATTTTTACTGGCTGCTTCAGCCTGAAGATCCGCCATATGCGCCTGCTTGGGTAACCATCCCGGTCCTGGAAAACTGCCTGAATCACCAGCCACATAAACTTTTTCCATACTCTCAACCTGGCAATGAGTATTAGCACGTATCATACCACCTGCTGATCGTGGTAGTTGAGTATTATCAAACCAGTGATTACCTGTCATCCCTGGCATAAAGATAATCAAATCCGCATTAAATTCACCTCCTTCTGTTATCACACTATGATCAGTGAACTGCTTCATCTTGTAGCCCAGATGTGTCTCCACATCCCGTTTTTTCATTTCTTTCAATAATCCGACAACCGCTTTTGGGCCCAATCTTTGCCCTGGATTTTCAGATGGCGTAAAAAATTTCAACTTAAATTTATCACGCCGACCTTCTTTACGTAATTGACAGTCTATACCAAATAGAAATTCAAACATGGGCCCACCACGCATTGCACTTGGCTCTTTAGGATTTCCTGAAAATCCAAATGCAATTGTTCCGCCGGACATATTCTTGATACTTTCTCTGATCTTTAAAGTAGCATCAATTCCTTCACAGGGTGTAATTGCATGTTCGATTCCCGGAAGCTTCTTTAAAAAACGACCACCTGAACAAATAATAAGTGCATCATTTTCAATATCACCTTGAGTGGTCATCACTATTCGGCCATCATCACTCATGCCGGTCGCTTTAGCCAGAATATGTTTGACATTCATTCGCTTAAAAAAGTTATCTAAAGGAACGATCAAATCATCCGACTCTCGTAAATTACATGGGATCCAGATTGTACCTGGAAGATAATGAAATTCAGCTTTTGGACTGATGACTGTAATTTCAATATCCACATTAGATTTACGAAGTGTCTTTATGGCAGTTAAAGCCGCAAAACCACTGCCTATGATAGAAACTCTTTGCATTTAAAAAAACTCCGACATTCAAATTATTTATTGCCCGTATTTTACGTTTTTTTGCAAACGATTACTTCTAAAATAAAAGATAAAGTCATTAGAAAGTAAAATGAATATCGGTGTTGGAAAGCAAATTTTTAATTTGTAAGAATATAGGGTGTGAATACTCTCTATTTTGAGAGTGTCAATTAGTTATATGACCATTGTTTGGTTAAAATGAACAACTTATGATAACAGGATATCATAAGTTGTCTGATTTCATCCCAAAGCACTAAGTGGGAGATTTTTATGAACTCATGTTTGAAGTTAGAAAGCACCCATTCATAATCAGAAAATGTTCATTTTTTAACGTTCAGTAAAATGACAAAATTGTTTTAGGATTCTCAGATGTCTGCAGGCACACAAATTCATTTTAAACATTTAAATTTAGTAGCAGATGTCTGAGAATCTAATAAGGACGAAACCGCGGATTATGTGCACAGAGTTGGCTATGGGGATTAACACTTTCTTTTGTCTGACAAGAACAAGATGTTTTCACTGTTTCAATTAATTTTGAGTCGATGTTATTGAAATTAATTTTAAACTCACTGTAATTTGCTAAATATTGAGGGGCATTCTGTCTATTTTCATGTCTCAGAATGAACAGTATCCTCACCAGAATAAGATGATAGTATAGAATGCTAACAATAAAGTTTGTTTGTGCAATAAAATTCATGAAGCCAGTCTAACCTTAGGTGGTGCTCGTGGCTTTTTACCATAGACAAAGGCATCAATAATGATCATATTACCAGCACATATAGGGCATTGATAAAAAAAATCAATGTACTCATCAAGCACCATTGTCTTTTCTGCTACCGCCATGACTTCAGGCAAAGTCAGCTTTTCGTGCTCAACGAGTAGTTGCCTGATTTTGGCAATATTATTTCTTCGACAAGCATTGGCAAATAAACCAATATGCCGTATACGATGAAACTGTTTAGGTAAAATATGTAATAAAAAACGTTGGATAAAATTATCGGGAGATAGCGTCATAGTTTTTTGCCGATCGCCTTCTTTTTTCCGATAATCTTTCCATTTAAACGTGATGCCATGCTCATCCATTGAAATTAAACGACTATTGGCAATTGCAACCCGGTGTGTATAACGGGATAAATAAGCCAGCACTGCCTTCGGTCCTGCAAAAGGTCGTTTAGCATAAACCACCCATTCTTTTTGACGTAAAGGCTTTAACCAATGAGTAAATGCTTGATGACTCTCAATTGATTTTAACTGACTAAAAAAATACAGTTGTTCCTTCTGATAAGCTTTCATAAGTAACTCAAGAAAGAGTCGTCTAAATAAACGAGACAGCACTCGAACTGGCAGAAAAAAGCCTGACTGACAAGCAACCCATTGTTGACCATCTATGGATAAGCCACCACCTGGTATAATGCCATGAATATGAGGATGATGAGTCATCGCACTTCCCCAGGTGTGTAAAACTAAGGTCGCTCCCAGTTGAGCACCAAGGTGTTTTTTATCCCCAGCAATTATCATCAATGTTTTAGAAACAGCATTGAATAAAACATCGTAAACAACCGATTTATTCTGATAAGCTAAATCATTCACTTCAGAGGGAATAGTAAAGACCACATGATAATAATCAACCGGCAATAAATCTCTTTGACGAGCTTCGAGCCAGCGTTGTGCTGCACTGGCCTGACACTTTGGGCAATGTCTATTACGGCAGGAATTATAAGCAATATGAATGTGCTCACAGGATTGGCACTGTAAGACATGACCTCCCAGCTCAACAGTACGGCAACGTTCTATTGCTGACATGGTTTTCAGTTGTCCCAGACTGATATGCCCTTGGTGTTGCTGTCGCCATTTTTTTCCGTACTGCAAAAAGATGTCTGCCACTTCAAGTTTGAAATGAGACATGATTATCAGTCCGGACTAAGAGACCCCACCGATTCAATTGGACTGATCACTTGCTTTAATAAGTCCGTGGCAACATGAGTATACACGCTGGTTGTTTCTAGTTTTTTATGCCCCAGTAGAACTTGAATAACACGAATATCAACATGTTGTTCCAGTAGATGTGTAGCAAAACTGTGTCTCAGCAAGTGCATAGTCACTTTTTTTTCAATTTGAGCCTCTTTAGCAACTAATTTACAGACACGAGCTAAAGTGCGTGTGCTGACTGGGTTAACCGGATTTTGTCCTGGAAATAACCAACCCTCTTTAAGTAAACGGTTTGTTGCATGCCCATATCGCCACCAATTACGGAGTTGCTCAAGTAATACGGGCGATAATAAAGCATAGCGATCTTTTCTACCTTTGCCTTGATAAACATGAATACACATTCGTTTACTATCAATATCACTGGTCTTTAAGGTAGCGACTTCACTCACCCTTAAACCGGCTCCATAGGCCACTGAGAAAGCCGCCTTATATTTAGGTTTAGCTACTGCAATCATTCGAGCGACTTCATCAGCCGTTAAAATAATGGGTAATTTACGAGGTTGGGGGACTTGAATTAATGGACGGGTTACTTCTCTATCATCGAGTGTGACTTGATATAAAAAACGCACGCCACTGATCGTTGAGTTGATAGACACAGCGGATGTCCCCTTATCAACCAGATGTAACTGGAAGGCTCTCATATCTTCTTTGGTCGCTGAGGTTAATGGTTTGTTTATGAAGTCAGCGAGCTTCTTTACGGAGCGAATATAGTCTCTTTGTGTGCTGTCTTTAAATTTACGCATGTTCATATCTTCAATCATGCGTTGACGCAAAGGGCTGACTACAGAGTCTGTCTTTTTCATGTTATTCTCCAATAATTTAACTGTGGAATAAATCATTCCATGGTTAAATTATCGGAGTATCATGGATTTATCATGAATCAGAGGTGTGTTCGGTTAGGCTTGATGGAACTAGGAACGTGAGGTTTTCATTACCGCGGAGCGGTTTAGTCCATGTCTCATAAACGGCCAAATTACCGTAACAATCAGCGGCTAAACTATGGTCACACGACTACAATTATTCTATCTAGCTGCCGGTTTCAGACATAGTTTATTAAACTATTTTTTTTGATGATTATCTGTCAAGCATAAGCTATGATCCGACAATACCTCAATAATCCTGCAATCAGAAACCTTATTGCAGGAGCATTCTGAAATCATGCGCTTCAATTCCTTCTTCATTTCCTGAAGTCTTTTTATTTTATATTCAACATCTCTCAAATGTGATTTAGCAATTTGATCGACTTCTTCACAAGAATGATTGGGTTCATCATTTAAAAGTAATATTTTGCGTATTTTATCCAGAGGAAATCCAAGTTCACGGCAATGCCGAATAAAATTCAATCGATCCCTGTGTTTTTGCGTATAAATACGCTGGTTTCCTTGAGTCCGCCCTGGTTCAGGTAGTAAATCAATTTGTTCATAATAACGAATAGTTTGAACTTTGCAGTTACCCGTTTTTGCCATTTGACCTATTGTATATATTTTTTCCATAAAAACTCTTGAACCTACAGTTACTATAGGTTGTATAGTACTGATATATGACTTGTATCTCAATGTAAACCTCAGGTGAATATCAATGACTTTTTTTAACAATCTGGTATCTATTTTTCTTGAAGCCGCCCCATGGTTGTTACTTGGCTTCATTGCAGCAGGGTTAATAAAAGCCTGGATACCAAAAGATGGCTTACAGCGTTGGTTAGGAGGAAAAGGGCTTTGGACTGTAACCAAGGCTGCAATCATTGGCGCGCCCTTACCTCTCTGTTCCTGTGGTGTTTTACCTGCGGCAACCGAACTGCATCGAAATGGAGCATCTCGTAGCTCAACAGTATCATTTCTTATCTCTACCCCAGAAACAGGTGTTGATTCTATAGCCCTGTCATATGTTCTTTTAGGACCTGTTATGGCCATAATCCGTCCTATTGCAGCAGTTGGAAGCGCTATTATTACTGGCCTTATTACTGCACTAGTCCCTGATAACAAAATAGAAAATAATGAAGTCACTTGTGCTGATTCTCATTGTGGCTGTAGTAATACAGTCACAATTGAAATTGAACAACAAGAATCTAGTTGCTGTAGCTCATCTGCCTGTAATGAACAAAAAACACCTGGAAACAGTTTTATAACTCGAACATGGAGTGGGTTGAGATATGCTCTTGTTGATATGGTTGATGATCTAATTCTATGGTTGAGTATTGGTCTGATATTAGCTGCCATTATTAGCACAATATTTCCACCCATGGCTATGGCTGAATGGGGTAGTGGATTGTCAGCTATGTTGTTAATGCTATTGATAGGCGTGCCAATGTATATTTGTGCGACAGCTTCTACACCAATAGCAGCTTCATTAATTATGGCAGGTGTTTCACCTGGCACTGTACTCGTATTTCTCTTAGCTGGTCCAGCCACCAATATTGCAACTATTGGTGTAATACAAAAAGAGATGGGTAAGGGTGTTGTAATTGCCTACCTGTCAGGTATTAGTATCTGTTCAATTATGTTTGGTTATTTAACTGATTGGTATATAAATTATAATGATTTTAATGTTATGAGCCAGATGACAGAAGCATCAGAATGGATGCCAGAATGGATAGCTCAATTCTCAGCAATTATTTTGCTTTTAGCATCAGCAAATATTCTACTTAATAGAGCTAGAGGCTTACTGCTATCAACAACCAGACAAGAGGAATAACATGCTCTTTGTAACTGGCTTGCGCTGTACATTTTCCAGATAAATAATGGGGGGAACTGAATGTCATCGATTAATGATATTCAATATTTCTTCCAATTTTCTTACTGCTTCCGTTCCATCATCAGCACTGGCAGAAATACAGCCATCAAGTGAACCATAATGATGTTCCAGACAATTCAATAGTAAGTTTCTAATGGCTTTTTCATCAGGTTTTTGTTGCAATGAACTGCTGAGATATAACTCTTCTAATTGTTTTTCTTTTTGATTAAAAAATTCTCTTAGCTGTATTTTAGTCCATTCACCTCGTCGAATGGCTTTTAGTTGTTCACGGTTTCTTGTTAGATCTAAATCACTTTCATTAAGAATCATTTCAACTTCTGAGATTAAACGCACAACATGATAGGCAAATTTGGTAGAGTACCCATGTTTATCATAATCAGCTCTACGTTCAGTGCCTTCCTGAGGAATAGAATGTTCTGCTTTGTGTAATTGAGCATAGCTATAGCCTTTAAATTTATGCCATGCCCCCTTATGCAAAAATAGCTTTCGATTTTCTCTGACTAGTTCACCAACCTGTGTGGAATATAAAATACAACGCCTGGGAACAAAAAGTGAATCAATCATATTGGGGTTATTTTCCATACACAATTGAAAATATTTCACTATAGAATAAATAGTAAAATCATATTCCTGGCCTTGTCCTCCTGATACCGATGTATCAATAACATGATGTTCTTGATATTGTTCAAATCGTTTCGCTGGAGTCCCGAAACCTATAATTTCACCCCGTGTATGTGGAAAAACATCTTCTCTATTTGGAATGCAAAAACCATAAACATCCATATCAGAATTATCATTAGAGACACCATAAGCCACCGATCCCATAACCACTTCCATCTGAATTGCGTTGGCTAAAAACTTAGGTGGTTTGATAATTTTTTTCTTAACTAATTGTTGAATTGTGCTACTCAAAGCAATATTCCTTTATGTAATCCTAACGTTTATAATAACAATAAACTTTTATAAATAATTAATTACAATGGCTGTAGCAAATTAGCAATCAGTCCTGTCCAGCCAGTTTGGTGTGAGGCACCAAGACCACGGCCATTATCACCATGAAAATATTCATGGAACAGTAAATAGTCCTTGAAGTGTGGATCAGTCTGGAATTTTTCACGATCACCAAACATCGGCCTGCGCCCCTGTTTATCTCGTAGAAATAATCGTCCCAGTCGCTGTCTAAGCTCTAATGCCACTTCCTTCAAACTGAGCGTTTCACCTGAATTAACCGGGTACTCTATTCTAAAATCATCACCATAATAATCATGAAATCTCAGTAAGGATTCAATCAGTAGATAATTAACTGGAAACCAAATTGGCCCACGCCAGTTAGAGTTTCCACCAAACAGTTCACTTTCTGATTCACCTGATTCATAAGATATGCGGTAGTGTTGTCCATCCATATTGAACTCAAAAGGATTTTTAGCATGATGTCGAGACAGTGAACGAACACCATAATCTGATAGAAAACGTGTTTCATCCAACATCCGCGACAACAAACGCTTAATCCTTGAACCACGTAATAGGGATAGTAAAACTGTCTTGTGCTGTCCCGGCTCTTCCCAATGTGATACCAATCTGGCAAGGTCGGGACGATAGTTAAGAAACCATTTCAAACGTCCTGCAAAATCAGGTAGAGAGCTTGCATATTTTGAATTCAAAACCTCGACGGCAAACAGTGGGATCAAACCCACCATAGAATTTATTTTCAAAGGAACATGGGAACCATCATGAGCATTTAGTACATCATAGTAAAAGCCCTCTTCTTCACTCCACAGCCCTTTGTCCACAATACGTTTTTCCATTGCCTGAGCAACATAAAGAAAGTGCTCAAAAAACTTGGTGGCAATATCTTCATAAACACGATTATGAGACAGAGCCAGCTGAAGTGCGATGTGCATCATATTCAGACAATACATCGCCATCCACGCAGTACCATCGGCCTGATTGATATGACCACCGCCGGGTAATGGCTTACTACGATCAAAAATACCAATATTATCCAAACCTAGAAAACCACCGTTAAAGATATTATTACCATCTTCATCTTTACGATTAACCCACCAGGTAAAGTTCAGCATCAGCTTGTGGAAAACACGCTCCAGAAATTCCAGATCCCCCTTATCACCCCGTTGTTCCCGATCAATTTGAAAGACTTTTAAGGTAGCCCAGGCATGTACTGGAGGGTTCACATCACCAAAATTCCATTCATAAGCAGGGAGCTGCCCATTGGGATGCATATACTACTCACGAGTCAGTTGAACCAGTTGATTTTTAGCAAAGTCTGTATCAATCAAAGCAAAAGGAATACAATGAAATGCCAGATCCCATGCCGCATACCAGGGATATTCCCAAGTATCAGGCATGGAAATAATATCTGCATTATTAAGATGCTCCCAATCCTTATTTCGCCCTTTTATTCTTTCTTTTGGAGGGACAGGTTGTCCTGGATCACCCTTTTTCCAACGAGTGATATCAAAATAATAAAACTGTTTGCTCCAAATCATGCCTGCAAGCGCCTGGCGTTGAACGTTGCAAGCATCTTCATCTTGTAAATCTTTCTGCAGGTGTTCATAAAAAAGGTTTGCTTCGATAATACTTTGTTCAAATAAGACGTCAAATTCCTTGAATGAATCTGCTGATTCAAGACGATTATCACGGCATAGCCTTAAGCGTATTTCTCGACTTTCTCCCGGAGGAATATCGATAGCATAATGGACTGCTGCCCGAGTACCACTTTGTGCGGGATTCACTGCTGTCTGGTCACCTGCCACAAGATAGTCATTGAAAGCATCTTTAAAATACCCCTGAGCTTTAGGTTGGTCTCCTAAACGCCTCAGGTTCGTATCATTATCACAAAATAATAATGATGGCTGATCATCTGCCTGTAATTGCCATTGCCCCAGTTCAGGATGATCAATATAAATTTCATTGGCAGAATTAGCCAACATCATTGGTTTGTCACTATTCTCTTCCCAGGACCAGGTATTGCGAAAACACAGCAAAGGCAGCAAATGAATGCTCTGCATTTCTGGCCCTCGATTGTGTACAGTGACACGCATTAGAATATCTTCTGGTTCAGGTCTGGCATACTCAACAAACACATCAAAGTAACGATCATCGTCAAAGACTCCGCTATCAAGCAGCTCAAATTCTCTATCCTGCTTGCCACGTCCTGCATTCTCATCAACCAGACGTTGATAAGGAAACTCACTCTGAGGATATTTGTAGAGCATTTTCAGGTAAGAATGTGTCGGTGTAGCATCGAGATAGTAATAAAGCTCTTTGACGTCCTCACCATGATTACCCTGGGCATTGGTGAGGCCAAATAGCCGCTCTTTAATATATGGATCTCGACCATTCCATAATCCCAGAGAAAGACAGAGTCGTTGCTTTTCATCACTGAGCCCAGCAATTCCATCCTCTCCCCAACGGTAAGCTCGCATACGTGCCATATCATGAGGAAAATAACTCCAGGCATCACCATCAGCACTATAATCTTCGCGTACTGTACCCCACTGCCGTTCGCTTAGATAGGGTCCCCATTGTTTCCAGTTATTTTTACCGTTTCGATCATCTTCAAGACGTGCATGTTCAGAAGTTGGCTTAGCAGAGGATGTAGTCATGATTTAATTTCCGAGCCAGCAAAAACAGCAGGACCATACAGTGCGGTCAAATCATTCAATATGACTTTAACGGGTATATCATTCATGAGTGATTCCATGCGTCCTTTTGCTCGAAAGCTTCTTAGGAAAGTACCTTCAAGAAAAAGATCTAGATTTTTTGGAACAATACCACCACCAAGATATACACCTGCTGTGGACATGAGTTTTAGTGCCTGATTACCGGCCTCAACACCATATAAATGAACAAATAACTTGAGCGTTTCTGAACAGAGGGGACAACGTCCTTCATTAGCAGCCTTAGAGATAGCTGCTGCCTTGTCGCCATTTTTTATTTCTTCGGCTAGCCAGGCAGGTGTTTCAACATCTCTATGATCTTTGAGAAAATCGTAAATATTCACAATTCCCATACCTGACACTACACGTTCCCAACTCACATGCGTGTAACGCTGCTTTAAATATTGCAATAAAGCAATTTCAAGATCAGAATGCGGTGCAAAATCACTATGACCGCCCTCAGAAGCAAACGGCCTATGCTGTGCACCATTCCAGTAGAGACCTGCCTGACCAAGACCTGTTCCAGCAGAAATAATTGATGCATTGCCATTGGGATCAGGCTTACCTTCACTCAGAATGCAAAAATCTTTTTCTTCCAATGCACTAATTCCCCAGGCATTGGCTTCTAAATCATTCATCAGCCAGACTTTACGAAAACCAATGTCCTCAGCCAGTTGCCTGGCATCAATCAACCAGGGCAGATTAGTGGTTTCAGCTCGACCATTACGAACCGGACCTGCAATACCAAAGCTCCCCCAGTCACAATGCTGACCTTGAGTTTCATCAAATTGACGAACAATTTCATTCAGTGAGCCATATTCCTGACTAGGGTATTTTTCCAGTGCCAGCATTTCAAGTTTTGTGCCTTCAACTTCAAATATAGCAAGTGAGGTCTTAGTGCCGCCAATATCTCCTGCAAGTACTTTCATTGTTCATTCTTCCAGCTAAATCCATCCTGAGCCAACAATTCATCCGCTTCTTCTGGTCCCCAGCTTGACGAGGGGTAATTTGGAAAACTTCGTGGCGGTAGTGATTGCCAGACATCAAGAACAGGTTGTAAGAGCTCCCAACAAACTTCAATATTATCAGCACGTTTAAACAAAGTTGCATCTCCACAAAGGCAATCATAAATTAAGGTTTCATAGCCACTGGCTGTCGTTGACTCTTCAAAGTAATCATCATAATCAAAGTCCATAAGGACTTGTGACATTTTAAATTCAGTGCCCGGAACCTTGGCATTAAATTGCATACTGATACCTTCATTAGGTTGTATACGCAGTACCAAACGATCAGGAGCAATATTTTTATGTCTGTCCAATGCCCCTCGAAAAAGCATATTGGGTGCATGTTTGTACTGGATCATGACTTCAGAGTAACGACCCTTCATACGTTTTCCAGTACGCAGATAAAAGGGAACTCCCGCCCAACGCCAGGAATCAATTTTCAGTTTCATTGCTACATAGGTTTCGGTCGTCGAATCATCTGCAATACCCGACTCATCACGATAGGCTGGTAGATGTTCGCCATTATCCTGTTGCCCTTCACCGTATTGACCACGTACGGTATTCGTTAAAACATCTTTAGGTTCAAACGGCTCAATGGCTTTTAGCACTTTAGTCTGTTCATCACGAATCGCATCCGCATCAAAAGAATTGGGAGGTTCCATGGCAACCACTGATAACACAGCCAGTAAATGATTAGAAATCATATCACGCAAAGCACCAGCCTCTTCGTAATAACTGGCGCGCTCTTCAACACCCAGAGATTCTGCCACTGTAATTTGTACCTGATCAATATATCGGTGATTCCAGATGGGTTCCACGGTGCCATTACCAAACCGATAGGCCATCATATTTTGTACGGTTTCTTTTCCTAGATAATGATCAATACGGTAAATCTGATGTTCTTCAAAACTTTGATTCAAAGTCGCATTCAGGCTCTTAGCCGATTCTAAATCACGGCCAAAAGGTTTTTCTATAATAATACGCCGCCA
>JAPHSW010000010.1 GCA_026196615.1 Gammaproteobacteria bacterium
TCAACGCTCACAATCATTGCTGGTTTAGCCTAACTCTGATATGGTGATACGACAAAGTCGCCTGGTAATTAGTCCGCCAGTTTCCCTTGGTAATCACACCAGTTCATAAGTCTGCTTCTATTTGATATTAGATGTCAAATAAGTTGTGAATAGCATCTAATCCCTCATCAACAATGCCTTCAAGTTCTTCTGGACTATCTTCTTCAGCACAGGCTAACATGGTATAAGCAGATAGTGATTTTAACGCGCAAGCGATTTTTGCAACATCTTCAAGATTAAGTTCTGCTCCTTCTTTTAGTTGCCAGTTTTCTTCGCTCATATAGTCTCCTTTGTATTAAATTAATTGAAACTTTTACCAGTTATAAAATAATCTGTTTTACTAAATATTGCAATTTTTTTCATAAATTGGACAATAAATAACCACTGCTCTTGATGCCTGATTGATTTTCATTTACTATTAAAGATTATTTTGTATCTTTATGTTTTTAAAGATTAGTGTTTGTTAATATATTAAAGTGAGTTAGTGGATGCCTGAAAGACCTGATAGCTTAATGCCTCCCATTGAAGGCAGTTGTAGTGGCAGAGAAGTTTTTGCTTTACGCGCCCTTGGCGACAGTATGGTTCCTGAATTTGAGCATGGAACTGTTATTATCATTGACCCGGAAGCAGTAGTTAAAGATGGCTCTTATGTTATTGCTAAAGTAGATGGTGAATTTATTTTTAGACAAATAAGAATGTATGATAATAAATATTTTCTACAACCTCTTAATGATCTGTACGAGACAATAGAAATTAATGGTCTTGATGATTTGGAAGGAGTGATTGTACAATCTGGCAGCAGAAGAAAAAATATGAAAAAGTATAGCTGATTCACATTTTAGTCATTTAGACCTATCTAAATATATTTGACGTTTATTCTCAATTTTTACTTATAACGCCCTAATTTCAAAATAACGTGCATCTGTACGCTATCTTAAGCCTCTGTTTTTATTAATGACTTTTTGACTACTGAGTCTAATAAAAAATAACCTGCATTCTATTGATTTCGTTTCCCAAAGAAAAAAAAATTAATTCACTCGTTTTATAGGAAATATGTTTATTAATTTTCTTGATCAATTGACCTTTCTCATCTATTTTTACAGATATCTGGCATAACTTTTTTCATAAATTTATATTGGATCGAATGATAAATTTTCTTTTCGTGATTGCGTAAATATCCGTGAATTTTTCTTTTCTCAGTAATGGCTGAAGTTTTTTCTAACTCCAACTTTTCTTGATGAACAGGCTATGATTTACGTGTTATTTAATCACCGAATATTAGTACTTTGCTTTCAAAAAACTTCTCTTTTAGTGTGAGATAGTTGCCTGTAGAGCAAATGACTATTTTTACAAGGTGTGTTGAATGACAAATACTTGTGTTGCTGCAGGTGGCAGTGATGATTCTGATACAAGCACTTATAAAATCAACCGAAGCTCTTCTTATTGGTTAGGTAACTTATTGTTACGTATTCTCTTTGTTTCCCTTTTTTTATGCCTTGGTGTTGTAGGACTTATTTCGTATTTTTGGCGAATACCTGCAGGTTTTGAACAAGGTGACCTGACGGTTTTCTTGTTATGCTTTTTTATTATTCAAATGGTTTGGCATTATTTTTCTCTTTTCCAATGGAAAGATGAAGGAGTTGTGCGAAACCAACAATCTGTATGGATGTTTTTTTACCCAAATCGATTACTCATTACTAGTTTGACCATTTTCTTGGCTGTAATAGTTTTTTATTGGAACTATTTATTCATGCCGGAGAAATATGAATTTATTTTCTCTCTCTTTTTAATCATTTTTTTACCTCAGTTATTTGTTCGTATATGGGATGTTCTGGCAAAAAAAGAGACCAGTTTATTTTCTGGTTTGATGGCTATAGCATTGGTTGTTGTCATAATGGCTGAAGAAATTCGTTATGGAATAGGCTTTCGGTATATGACGGCTCAAGTTGAAAAAGTAGCTCAACTTGAGAGTAAACCAGGAAAACCTCAAGGCTGGGATATTCCTATTCCTGATAGTCCTCGTTGGAAGCGTGATGGAATGACTTATTATCCTCAATTATTTGAAGTGTTAAATAATGCTGGTTTTCAGGTGGATAAAGATACCCACCTGGAGCTAACCCCACAGGCAAAAAAATTGTTTGATATGGGTATTATTCCTTTCAATCATTATCAGGGTAAGGCTTTTTCAGGCTTACAAATTATTGATCGACATAATGAAACAGTTTATCAATATCAGCACCCCAACCAATTTAAAGATTTTAAACATATATCTCCTTTCATATTAAAAGCATTGCTTGTTTGGGAAAATGATAAGTTGCGGCATATGGTTTTTGATAAAGACAATGAAGGAGCAGATCTGAACTACCTAATTGAAGGTCCTCGAATCATTAAGAGTGCTTCAGAATACATTCAATATAAAATTACAGGGGAGGGCTCTTATTCGGGTGGCAGTACTTTAATGACAACTTTGGAGAAGATTACCAATACTCCTGGTGGTAGAACACAGAGTGTAAATGACAAGATTAATCAAATGATTGGCGCGGGTTTACATTTATATGGCGGTGATAGTGAATCGGGTTCAGATAAACAAAATACAGGGGTGCAAAAAGGTTTAGTTGATTTTCTTAATACCGTACCAATGGCTGGAGGACCTAAATCTCACTCTGGAGAATTGTTTGGTTTTGGGGCCAGTTATTATGCCTGGTTTGGTTACACTATAGATGAACTCAATGAGCAATTAAAGAGTAAGAATAGCATGGTTCGTGCTCAGGCTTTTAAAAATATTTGTAGCCTGATTGTATCTATTCGCCGTCCCAGTGAGTTACTAGGTTCACCTGAGATAGTTGATAAACAGGCTAACCTGCTTCTTTCTCGGCTTAATAAGAAGAAATTACTTAATTCAGCATTGTATGTAAAATCCAGAGTGATGAAACCTGCCTGGAATCCTCAACGTAATAGTCGTCATAAACTTGATTATGCGCTACATAGAGAAGCATCAAGTGCTCGTAATCAATATACACACTTAATGCGCCAGGCAGTGGCTAAAAAATCAGGTCGATTAGAATCTAAAAAAATTAATTTACAAACCGTTGATGCTATGCCTGTAGCTCTTGAAATGACCACTGATGCCCAATTAGAAAAAAATATTCGTAATGTTCTAGATGATATGTATACGGAACTTGCACAAAAATCCCCCTTTGTTCAAGGAAAACAAAAAGGTTTGTTGCATAGCCTTAATCTGGATGAACTGAAGTAAATAGAATATGGTGTAGTGGTTCTGGAAATTGATGAGAATAGCAATTGGAAAATTTTAGCCAATACTGATACCCAATCAGATGTTGTTTATAATCCGGCAAAGCAGGGAAGATTTCAATGGGGTTCGACGGCAAAATTGAGAGTTTTGGTGAATTATTTGATGATCATTCATGATGAAGCTTTACTGTTACAGTCGGCTTTAAAAGAATCTAATATCAAAGGTGCTACTGTTTTAAAAGAATATCAGAAATCATCCGTTACAATTAAACGCTTACTCGCCTCTTACATAAAAAAGTATCCTAAGGCATCAATGAATCAGGTTTTAAATTGGGCCATGTCTCGACGAATTTCAGCGAATCCTGATAGTAAATTCTTAACAGGTGAAAGTTGGCATGAATTTAACAATTATCAGAAAAGTGATGATCGTAAAAATCCTAATCTTTGGCAAATGACAACACAGTCAATTAATTTATCATTTGTGCGTTTAATGCGTGATGTTGTGGATTATTACATTGAGCAATCTGGTTTTGACAAAATTGCGATTTTGACGAATAAAAATAATTCAATCAGGAAAATCATTATTAATGATGCTGTTAAAAAAGAAGAAGCTGATTATATTTCAGGCTTGAATTTTTTTGTGGAGAGTATTCAAGGTTCATTCTCTTATGATGAACTCATGCAAAATGGGAATGTGACCGATAAAGAAATTCTTATTCTAGCTAGAGATGTTGTAAAAAAATTAGAACGCACTGTGGAAGTTCAATCAGATAATTCCTCATATGATCATGCCTATAGAAAAGAACAAAAAAAGTATGCTCATCTAGCATCCTGGTTTAAACGTATTACTTATTATGAAAAAAAATGGTTATTGTCTAGAGTTCGTCAACCTGATGAACATTATTCTGATTTGATTGAGGCTGAAGAAAAAAGAATTGTTAAGCAAACATCGCAATGGTTAAGAACGAGTCAAAGCTGGATTAAAAATACCTTATACACACATATGGAACGTCAAGCTTTTACTGAAGGTGTGACACCAGCTTGGAAAAATTTAGGATATCCTTTTAATGTTTCGCCTTCTTATGCTGTGGTTTTGGGAAGTTCAGGTGATACTCCAATGTCTTTAGTGGAATTGGCGGGGACATTATTGAACAATGGTGTACATGAAAAAAATATCTCTGCAATTGAACGTATTATTTTAGCCCCAGGCAGTGACTTTGAGACACCATTTAAAATTGAAAACAAGCAAGAACGCATTATTCCAGAAGCTGTTGCTATTGTTGCGAAAAAAGCAATGGAAGGTGTTTTGCACAAGGGGACAGCAGTATTTGCTTCAAGACATCCTTTAATGAAATATGTGAAATCAGCCGGAGCAAAAACAGGTACTGGTGATAATCGACATAATGAAACAGCAATTAATCGTTCTGCAGCAGTGCTAAGTATTATTGACACAGGTGAGAAAAAAACAAAATATGCTATTTGTATTACTATGAGTGTTACAGAAGGAGATATAGAACGTTATAACTTTACCAGTAAAGTTCCTGTAAGAATTTTATCACGGATTGCAGATCACCTCAGTCCTATTATTGCCAAAAAATCAATTGAAGAATTACAAGTTGAGTTAGCGGTGAAGAAATCCAGAAAATCTAAAGCAAATAACCTGGCTATTGTTTCTTCATCAGTGAAAAAAAATAGACTCCAATTTACATCACATAAGAATAGTCAGCCTGTGACTCATGTAAATGAAGACTCTGATCAGTTATTTAAAAGCCTCTTTTGATAAATTTGATCGGCATGCTTAAAAATTTAGCAATTCTAGCGGCTTTAGCTTTTTGTTATAGTGTTGAAAAATCTTAAATTATTCTTTCTCTAAGGAAGTACAATCGTATACTAATTCTTTGTCTTCTTTTATTATGATACCAATTTGTTTCATGATTAGTTTATAAAGTTGATCTATTGTATTTTCCTCTTTATTAAGATCATAGTCGTTGAATATTCTTTTTAATTCACAATAAAAAATATGCTGAGGTGTTCTTTTATCTTTAGTTTCTTTGTAAACCACATCTTTGAGAGAATTCAACATCTCCAAATAATTAATAATTTCAACTAGTGAATCAAGGTGGTTTGGCAAATCAAGTTCAAGTACTTTAAGCTTTAACCACTTATCTTCATCATTTTCTAATAGATGTACTTTAGCTGCATCAGCATATTCTTCTGAAATTATGTTGTTCATATCAACTAAAAATTGCTGAGAATTATCTAATATAGAGCTGAGCTTTCTTTTTTTTTCTTCCGAATTTTTAATATTTAGCTGAATTTTTTTTTCTTGAATACAACTTCCTAGATGGTTTTCTATTTCTGCGATAAGTTGGTTTCTCTCTCTTTTTGTAAGATATTCAGTGAGTAATTCTATATGAGATTTAATGTGTTCAGAAAGAGGTTCTCTATAAGACCATATATGAGCGTTCATATTATTACCAAAATTGTCACTATAAAATGAATGTCTCGTGACATCATGTTTTTTCTGTTGAATTTAAGATTGAGTATCGTTGCCATTGTACGCTTTTTAATATAAATGTAATAAAAATTATAGCTAAATTTTGAAAAAACTAGAAATATTAATAGCTTGCAGTATTTTATGTAAAAAAATAATGAAGGATTGCATTGGATATCATTTTTTTCTGAATTTGTAACAAAGCTGTCATATTGTCTCCTTATAATTCTAGTCTGATTAGATTAAAAAACGGAAATCAAAATGATATTAAAGAAATCAGCTCTGTCGTTATTAGCAACGACTGCAATTATGGCCACTACAATAAATATGGCTCAAGCACGTGATCAAATACGCATTGTTGGCTCTTCAACAGTTTATCCTTTTTCTAGCTCAGTTGCTGAAGAATTTGGTGCGACTAGCAAAAGTCCAACACCAGTAGTTGAATCAACTGGTTCTGGCGGTGGTATGAAATTATTCTGTAAAGGCAATGGTCTGGATACTCCAGATATTACCAATGCTTCACGTCGTATGAAGGCAAAAGAATTTAAACTATGTGAAAAAAATGGTGTTACAGACATCACAGAAGCTGTGATTGGTTTTGATGGTATTGCCATTGCTCAAAACAAGAAAAATGCTGAATTATCGCTAACTAAAAAGCATCTACTACTTGCAGTTGCTGAAGAAGTTCCTTCTAAAGACGGTAAGAGTTTAGTCAGAAACCCATACAAGCGTTGGAATGAAATTGATTCTAACTTACCAGATAGAGAAATCATTATTTACGGACCACCAACCAGTTCTGGTACTCGTGATGCATTTGAAGATATGATCATGAAGGGTCAGACTAAAAAAATGGATGTTTATACTTCTTTATATAAGAAAGATAAAGTTAAAAATAAAGGATATAAAAAATATCATAAAGTCAGACAAGATGGAATTTATGTACCTTCTGGTGAAAATGATAATTTGATTGTCCAAAAATTGAGCAAAAATCCAGCTGCTATTGGTATTTTTGGCTACAGCTTTCTGATGGAAAATGATGATAAAGTATCTGCAGCTAAAATTAATGATGTTTTTCCTACTCCTGAAAACATCTCTAGTGGTAAGTACCCAATTTCACGCTCTTTGTTTTTCTATACCAAAAACTCACATAGAAAAGAGGTCCCTGCAATGGACAAATATGTTGAGTTGTTTATGAAAGAAGACATGATTGGTCCAGATGGAATCTTGGGTGAAATTGGTCTAATTGCTTTACCTGATGAGCGTCGCAATGCAATAAGAGCAAGTGTTATGAAAAACACAAAGCTTACATTGGATGATTTATCTAAAAAATAATTTCCAATAAAGTTTGCTTGAGCTAACTGGTGAAATCAGTGGGTTCAAGTTACTTTTGTTGTACTTACCTTATTACCTTACTTTTTATTGAGACCGCTTGATAGCTATTTCTTAATATAAAGAAGGGAGTAAGGTATTTTTGTTTGGAGTCTCATTTGAAACCCTTTGAGTCAAAAAAACGGCACAATGAATTAAAAGAACAATTCATTAAGCTGCTTCTTATTAGTGCCGCCACCGTTTCAATTCTAACTACATTTGGTGTGCTCTTCTCCATTTTGTTTGAAGCCATTGAATTCTTTCAAATGCGCAGCTTCTGGTATTTCATCACTGGAACCGAATGGTCACCGGGTGTAGCAGACAGCAAATTTGGTGCTCTGCCCATTTTCTCCGGCACCTTTATGATCACCTTTATTGCTCTGAGTGTGGCCGTACCCATTGGTCTGGGCAGTGCCATTTTTATGAGTGAATACGCGTCCTTTTCAATGCGAGATAAACTCAAACCACTTCTGGAAATACTGGCAGGCATTCCCACTGTGGTCTACGGTTTCTTTGCAGCCATTACCGTTGCCCCTTTTATTGTGAGTTTTTTTGAAACCTTTGGAGTGCATGCCTCGTTTAATAGTGCTTTGGCCAGTGGTATCGTCATGGGGATCATGATTATCCCCGTCATTTCCTCCTTGAGTGATGATGTTATCCGTGCAGTACCGGACTCACAAAGAAAAGCCTCGCTGGCTTTGGGGATGACCAAAAGTGAAACCATCAAAGCCATTGTCTTGCCGTCGGCATTACCTGGTATTATTTCCGCCGTGCTATTGGGCTTATCCAAGGCACTGGGTGAAACCATGATTGTTGTTATGGCTGCGGGAATGCGTCCCAACTTATCATGGAATCTGTTAGAAGACATGACCACCGTCACCGTCCGAATTGTGGATGCCCTGGTGGGCGATCATGAATTTAATTCACCTGATACCCTATCTGCTTTTGCATTAGGTCTGGTTTTATTTGTAGTGACCTTGATCCTAAATGTCATTTCAGTCGCTTTGATCCGAAAATTTAAAGAAAAATACAAGGTCAATACCTTATGAGCCAAGTTACCCCGGATACCA
>JAPHSW010000162.1 GCA_026196615.1 Gammaproteobacteria bacterium
ATACACGCACGAGCCAACTTTTTTATCTAAATATTCTCCACCAAATGCATGAGAAGCATCTTCAATAACAGAAAAGCCGTATAGTTTAGATAATGATTGAATTACTTTCATATCACAAGATTGGCCTGAGAAATGAACAGTAATTAAAACTTTGGGTAAACATTGATCTTTTTTAGCTTGAAGCAATTTTTGTTTCAGTGCATCAATACAGATATTATAAGTTTTAGGATCAATATCGACAAAATCAACTTTAGCACCGCAATACAATGCACAATTTGCTGAAGCCACAAAGGTATTTGGAGAAGTCCAGACAAAATTTCCTTTTTCAACATTCAGAGCAAGACAAGCAAGATGTAATGCTGCTGTACCATGACTCACAGCAACAGCATATTGAGCAGAACAATAATTTGCTATTGCATTTTCAAATTGAGAAACCATGCCTCCTTGTGTAATAAAGTCCGATCGCAAAACTTTATTAACAGCCTCAATATCCTGTTCTGAAATGGATTGTTTAGTGTATGGAATCATGCCTATGTTTCAAAGCTCAGAATAATTATCATATTCTTTTATTTCTTCTATTGTTAAAAAATGATTTTTATCTGAACTATACTGAAAACCTTCAGCGACTAATATTCCCGTTTCACCTAACGCATTTTTTGAAAAATCATTTTCTCGGCTATAAAAAAAAATAGAAGGTTTAATGACAAAATGTTCTGAAAACTCATATGTTAAATGCGAATCATCTATTGGACACATAATTTCATGTAACTTTTCACCGGGCCGTATACCTATGATCTTTACCGGCAGATCAACCATGGACTTAGCCAAATCAGTAATTAAAACAGAAGGTATTTTAGGAACAAATATTTCACCTCCTTGCATTCTTTTAAAATTTTTAATAACAAATTCAACACCTTCTTCAAGGGTAATCCAAAAACGAGTCATTCTCTTATCAGTAATTGGAAGGCTATCTATCCCTTCAGCAATCAGTTTTTTAAAATGTGGAACAACCGACCCTCTAGAACCAACAACATTACCGTATCTGACCACAGAAAAAGCTGTTTTATGACCGCTTGCAATGTTATTAGCAGCCACAAACAATTTATCTGAAGCTAACTTGGTCGCACCATAAAGATTAATAGGATTTGCAGCTTTATCTGTTGATAAAGCGATAACTTTTTCAACGTTATTCTCTAAAGCTGCATGAATCACATTTTCTGCCCCATAAATATTAGTCTTAATACACTCCATGGGATTATATTCTGCTGCAGGAACTTGTTTAAGGGCAGCGGCATGTATAACAAAATTAACTCCTTTCATTGCTTGAACAAGCCGTTCTCTATCCCTTACATCACCAATAAAAAAACGCAAAGACTTATCATTGAAATCATTCTGCATTTCATATTGCTTTAATTCATCACGTGAAAAAACAATAATTCTACGAGGAGAATGATTCTCTAGAATGGTTTTAATAAATTTTTTACCGAAGGAGCCAGTTCCCCCAGTAATAAGAATTGATTTATTATTAAACACGTTATATTAATACTTCTATAGGTTGTATAATCAGATTTACATTCGTGAATATGTACTAAAAATAGCACAGTATTACTATTATTTCCACTAATAAAAAACTTTATATTATCAACAACTTATTGAGCAATTTTATGCTAAAAAACATCCAACATTTTGTTTTATATAAAAATGAGCATTTTTTTTCATCTTTCCCAAGCATTGCTCTCATAGAAAGCACTTCATCACACACCAGCCAGCTACTTTTAGTCTTTCGTCGAGCCAGAGACAGCCGCTGGTTATTAAATGATGATGATGATGAATCTATTCTTATAAAACATCAGGTTGATCATATTGATAGCCGATCTCAATTGACAAAAATTGTTTTTGATCTTGAACTTAATCCACTTTGTGACGCTGAACCGCTGCCAATCAATCCAGAAGCCGCTGATCAAGATGCTTGTTTATTAGTTTTATCTAATAAAGACATATTACTATCTTCTTTTTCCTGGTATCCGATTCATTCAAGATTCAGTAAAGTTTTGAAAAAAAGGAATGTATCACTATATGGTCATCCAGATGTAACAGGCTGTTTTTATATTTTTTGGGGAGGTTTTACCAGGCTCTCTCATGATATGGGCAAAACATGGTCAGCTCATAACTATTTACCTCAATTACCAGAAACTAATGAGATCATACCAGGAAAAAATATTCCTCATAGTGGTACCGTTCGGGGACAGGCCATTGAAATTGATGGTAAAATTTTACTTCCAGTTTATACCCGCTTAAAAAATGATACCGTTGATACATCGCATGTCTATTGTTCAAAAGACAAAGGCAAATCATGGGTATATCTTTCAATGATCGCTAAAGATGAGCAGCAAGAAAGAAATTTCAACGAACCTTCATTGCTTCATATCGAAGGTGATACGATTATGGCTTTCATTAGAAATTCCAGTGGCAATGATCATTTGGTGACTGCTCTCTCCAATAATCGAGGAAAAACATGGGAAAGCTGGAAAGAAAGAGAAATTATTGGTCACCCTACTCACCCATTAAGGCTTTCTGATGGTCGAATTTTTATTTGTTATGGCTATCGACATGAACCTTTTGGAATCAGAGCCCATCTAATGGATAGCTCAGGAGAAAATTTAGTTGGCGATGAAATAATTATTCGAGATGATGGTTTATGTGGTGATGTGGGTTATCCCTGGGCAGTAGAAATGCCTGATGGTAGAATTTTAGTCGTGTATTATTTTACCGAAGATGACGGAATACGATATATTGCAGGTAGTTTAATTACACTAATGTAAAAGTCGCTTAAATCATTTTTGATTTGAAATTTCACTTTTAATACATTGAGCAATCCGTTCAGCACCTTTACCATCAACAAGAGATTGAGCCAACTGACTCAATTCTTTAAGCTGTGTTGAGTTGATTAATTTTTCAGCATAATAAATAATATCACTCACATTATTTTGTTTTCTACAATCAACCATTTGACACCAACCTTGACGACACTGATCTTCAATTGAAATTAACTGGTTATCTGCCACCACGGCGAATATAGAAGGAACACCACAATAGGCTAGTTCAAAAGCGGTTGAACCTGCCGCTGAAATAGCTAATTTTGCTTTCAAAAATAATTGAGCCATATTTTTAACGTTATGTTTATAACTCATCTTTAATTCAGAACAATAAGTTTCAATTTCATCACTGTTTTGACAACCCACCCCCGTTACAACAATAATGTCAAAACTCATCAATGATGTATTTTTTATTGATTTAAGTAAAGGTAATGTTAAACCAGTAACATCCGAACCACCAAAGGTAATGACAATGGATTGTCTTTTTTCATAATAAGAATATTCATCATATTGAGATTCTAACTCTTTAAAAAACGATCTCAGTAAAATATAATCAAAGCCAAAAAGCCATTTAGCTTCGGGACAAGTCTCGGCATAAGGTAAAGAAGCAGCCTGAGCAGCAGGATTAATCACAATATCAGCATATAATTTGCCACGATTACATTCATCATCCAGTACAACTAATACTGTGTGATCAATTTTCGACAGCTGGAAAAAAAGTTCTGTTGTATAGTCATAATGATCAACAATTATGACATCATAAGCTTTTGCTAAGGAGTGAAAATCGTTTTCAGTATTTATATTAATCAGATTATGAGGCAAGACTGCATCATTTGAATGGACACTTTGTACAGCAAAAGTACATTCAATATTTATTTTGAGTAAGGCATCAGCTAAGGCTTTTGAACGCATAACATGTCCCAACCCATATTGTCCACCAGAATCCAGGCGAAACAATGCCTTTCTTTTTAACTGAGAAGAACTCATTTGAAAAGTACTTGTCTTTTCTGAGGTTGGTTCAAAGCTCATTCAATGAGTTTCCAATGAAGAGCAGTACCTGGTTTAATAGATTCGGTAGCAATTTTCCCGAGGATAGATTCAAAATATTTTGGAGCGAGACCAAATCCAGGTCTAATTACTCGAATATTTTCTTCTGTAAAGATGTCTCCCTTAGCAATGGGTTTGTGACAATAAATTGAGCGACGGTATTTTTTTGACTGTTGCTCATTTCCAGAACCACCATATTGAATCTTACCCAGAGCAGAATAAACTTTCTTGGATTCAGTCACAAGATGATGTAGTTCATTTGGTTCTAATGAAAACTCTGCATCGACTCCACCTGCTTGTCTGTTAAGTACAAAATGTTTCTCAACTAAACATGCGCCAAGTGCAACTCCTGCAAGCGAAACCGTAACCCCATTAGAATGATCTGAAAGACCAATAGGGCAGTTAAAAGTTTGCCTCATATGAACAATGGTTGTCAGGTGACTGTCCGATGCATCAGCAGGATAATTACTGGTACATTTCAATAAGATAATTTGCTGATTACCCGTATCACGAATTGTATCTATCAATTCTTCAATTTCATATTGAGAAGCCATACCCGTTGATACTATGACAGGTTTTCCTGTTTGGGCAACTTTTCTTATGAGGGGTAAGTCATTATTTTCAAATGAAGCAATTTTGTAACAGGGAACATCCAGAGTTTCAAGAAAATCAACTGCACTGGCATCAAAAGGTGAACTAAAAGCAATCATACCCAGTGCTTGAGCTTTTTCAAAAAGAGGTTTGTGCCATTCCCATGGCGTTGATGCTTTGCCATAGAGTTCGTAAAGACTTTCCCCTTGCCATAAACTATTTTCTTCATTGACTATAAAATCTTCCTGTTGAAGATTAAGCGTCATGGTTTCAGGGGTATAGGTCTGAAGTTTTATTGCATGGGCACCTGCTTTAGCAGCAGCTTCTATCATTTTTTCAGCCAGACTAAAATCTTGCTGATGATTTCCAGAAAGTTCTGCAACAATAAAAGGCTGACAATCATCACCAATTTCAATATCGGCTATTCGAATTTTTTTCATTCTTATTATAAATTTAGGAGTATCAATTAGGAATTGTTAAAATTTTTTTATAACATCTTATCCTAATGATTTAAGAAATCAAACAACAGACGTTTAAAAGCTAAATTATATAAAATTAAATAATGAAAGTCCTTGAATTTTAGTGAAGGTTTGTTGTGAGGCTTGAAGACCAATTTGTTGTTGTTCCAGACGACTAATGGCTTCAGTATAATCCAGATCCTGAGTATCAGATAAAGTTGAAGCCAATTGTACTAAATAATCTTCATTTACATTTTCCTGACTTTCAACGGCATTAAGCCGTGCACCAATCGCTGATTGAGCATCAGCAATTTGTCCTAAAGCAATATCTATATTACCAATAGCACGTGACATAGTCTCATGAAATGTTTCTTGAGCAGTATTTGGTGGTATTACACCGGCATTGGTACTCATTGCAACTTCTAGTTCTTTTACAATAGCAAAAACACTCATAGGTGGTGTCGCACCGGCAGGCGTTAACGTATCACCATCATAACTACCTTGCATATTCATAAATGTATCAAAACCATTATCGCCACTCGCCACTTGACGAGTGGCACTAATTTGTAAAAATTGTTGTCCTTGATCACCTTGATAGTTGATCACACCACCAATATTTTCAAAAGGCACATCTCTATTACTAAAACCACCAAATAAGAACTCACCATTACCATTTGTAGTATTTGCAAAACCTGCAATCGCTTCAAAGTGTTCCTGGACTTCTAGTCCAATAGCAGCACGCTGAGTCGCATCATAGGTATCATTATTTGCTTGAATGGCTAACTCTCTGACTCTTTGAAGGGTATTGACTATTCCAGACAAAGCAGTTTCTTCAATTTGTAATGAGCTTTTTAGAGTGTCAATATTCTTCTGAAATTGTTCTGTTCTTGACTTTGCCTGGTTCAAACCTAAAACTTTCGCAGCTCCTGCGGGATCATCCGATGGTGTAACAATCCTTTTACCCGTAGACAGTTGCATCATGGTTTTATTGAGCTTATAGTTTTGGGTATTCATTGAAGTCACACCCTGTGAATAAGCAGTACTGGTTGCAACACGCATTAGTTTTTACCTCGCCATTTCATTTTGAATACCCATCAAACCGAACTTATCAGAGTCTGAAACATTTGATCAGCAGTGGAAATAACTTTAGCTGCCGCTTGATAAGCTTGCTGAAATTTTAATAAATCAGCTGCTTCTTCATCTAGATTAACACCAGAATAAGCTTCTCTCGTGGCTTTTGCCTGCTCTCCTAATGTTTGCTGTGCCAGTAAATCAATTTCAGCTGAATGAGTTTTTGTACCCACATCTGAAACAATCACTGCATAACCTGATTGAAAATCAGAAGAACTATTTTCTAGTGTTTTTTCAGTTTGCAATTTACTCATCAGTAAGCCATTACGATTATCATCAAATGGTGCTTTGTTATCTTCAATAAGAAATCCATCACCAATTGCAGGCTTTCCAGAAATCGTAAAACTAATACCACCAAAATCAGGTAGTGGATTACCGCTGGAATCCAGTGTAACACCATCAAAAGCAAATGTTCTGCCACCAAAATCAGCATTCAAATCATAATCAATACTCAAACCATTTAAAGCAGGTATTGTTAAGCTGGTCAGGTTAAAACCTGGATTTCCTCCACCATTAGGATCAGCATATTGCAAAGTAACATCAAAGGCATCAATAGTATTACCAGTCATTGGAATATTATTTAAACTCGCAATATCAGGCAGTGTAATTTTACCTGAACCTGAATTGACAGCACTGCCATCTGGATTCATTACCGCACCAGAAACAATGGGACCTGCTAAAGCAATATCCAGAACATTATTAACAGAAACGCCAATATTGGCAGCCCCTTCAAAGGTAGGACGCATTAAATAGGTTTCACCTATCGCCATATTAGTACTGGCAATTGAAAACCCTTGAGGGTCAGTACCCACATAGGTAGCTAATGTGGGATCAATTTGATTATTTAAATCAGCAAGTTTAGTGGCTAAAGTAGCACCAGCGGTTCCGGTAAATACTTTATTATCACTTAATCGAGTCAAAGAAACCGTTGTGCCATCATAATCCAGCTGATAATCGCTAGTTGTTAAAACCTGGCTGTCTGTAATCGACAATGAAGCAGAATTACCTGAAGACTGACCGGGTAAACCAACAATTGGACCACTAAGATCCGTAAAAAAATCTTGTCCTAAAGGAAATGGTGTTGTACTTCCTTGAATGGTCATACCTAGTCGATGCTGGGCATTCATTTCTTCAGTTATAGCTATAGCAACTCGTCCTAAAGCACGTCGACTGGGTTCTAAAACATTTTCTTTAAAATCCAGAACTCCCTGTAATTCACCACCAGTAATCGCAGTAGAAATATCAGTTTCTGCCGTACCCTGTTGCAAAACAATATCGAGATCTTCAGCATTAAAACTGTTTATCCTCGTGGTGATGGTCGCAGCATTACTTCCAATCACCAATGATTGTCCTGAACCAACAAACAAATTAGCTGCGCCATCATCTTGATAAACCACACTGACATCAATATTATCAGCAATTTTTTTAATCAGCACTTCACGCTGATCCATCAGATCATTGGGCATATCTCCCTGACCCGCTCCAATTCTTTGTACAATATCAACATTGAGCTGTGCCACAGAGCGTGCAGCATCAGAAATTTCCTGTGTTATATCTACTAATTGTTGATTGACTTGATCATTTAGCTCAATAAAACGATCATCCAGCAATTTGAAGCGTTCTGTCATCGTATTAGCTTCAGTTAATAACACTTGTCTCGCTGGTGTTGATGAGGGATTATCATTGGCTTCTTGCAAAGCGCTAAAAAAACCTTCTATGGTTGGAGTTAATCCTGAATCAGGATTTGCCAGGACATTATCAACCTGTGTTGCTAACGCATGAAAGGCATCAAATCGACCAGCCTGACTATTTGAATCACGAATTTGTTCTTCAAGAAATTCATTGGCTATACGAACAGTTGTTTGAACATCAACACCACTACCTATATAACCATTACCTGCAAATTGAGGGAGACGAGCTGCCTGTTCTGCACGTTGACGGGTATAGCCTTCTGTGTTCACATTTGAAATATTATGACTGGCGGTTGCAAGTTGTCGTTGAGCACTTAACAGCCCCGAGGTACCAATCCCCATAGTACTACTTGCCATTATATCTCTCCTAAACTTTTATACATTGCTTGTTATACGCTTACTATTAGCGTCCATAATCTTACTATTTTGATGCCAGTTTGAGCTGCTTCATTACCTGATTTTGAACTGGTTCACTCTTTAAAACATTCAAAACCTTATTTGAATAGTTGGGATCTGTTGCATACCCAGCTTTGTGTATTTCTTTTATATAACTTTCATCATGCAAGGATTGTTCCATTTTATCAGTCATATTCAGTGCCCGATTATAACGTGGGTTGTTCTGAATAAACTGTGTGTAATCATCAAAACTTTGTTCAAATGAGTTATAAACCCTAAAATCACTTTTCTGTTGTGTTGAATAGTCTGACAAGTTTTTATCTGCAAGCTCTTTACTTGAAAGGAACTCTGTAGAAATTTTTTCTACACGGTCACCAGACCATCCTGAATTTGCTTTAATATTAAAAAGGTTATAACTGCTCTTCTGCCCACTTGAAATCACATATTTTCCCCATCCCGTTTCTAATGCAGCTTGAGAAACAATGATTTCAGGAGAAACACCCAATTTTTTTGCTGCTTTTTCTGCTAAAGGCCAAAGAGTTTCAACAAATTGTTCTGGAGATTCAAAATAAGAATTTTCATCATTTTTAGAACTCATCTGATCCACATTATTGAAACTTGAGTCTAAAGCTATATTCTTATTATTTTCTATATTTAATATTGATGACTTAGAATAAAGATCAGGAAAATGCCGTCTTTTAGGCATTATTTTTGGTAATGTCTCAGGAGATAGTGCTTCGTTACCTGATTGAACAGATTTCTGTCCCGATTGATATTGCATTTGCTCAACAATAGCTTTTGCAAAACCGATTCCCTGCCCTTTTGATAATTCCATACCAAGCTGCTGATCATACATATCACGATAACTATCCATTGCCTGACTTTTGAAAATAGGGTCTTCCATTCCTGTTTTTCGTAAATTCTTAATCATCATACTGATCATTACTGCCTCAAATTGTCGTGCAACTTCAGGCAATGCTGCATTAGCATCTTTTCTTGCTGATGTTTTCAGATTCTGAAGACCATTCAAATCAGTATAAATATTTGTTCTATCTTCTACTTTTGTTTCAAAAGAAGGCATATTCTGTAAAGAATTTAAA
>JAPHSW010000035.1 GCA_026196615.1 Gammaproteobacteria bacterium
GCTCTACTTGTCCGCCACCTACAGATGCTGCACGAATAGTTTGCTCCCCTAAACCTTCTGTAAACTCCAAAGAGTTAGGAATGATTGCTACAGGAACATTGTTCACTGTCACTAACGCGTCTGCTAATTGTGTTGACATATTTAAACCCTCTATTAAAAATACAAAAATTAAAAAATAGAATTAGCCTTGTGTTGAAAAAGCAATTTTAATAGTTGCTAACATCTCTCTTAATTGTGTTACAATCGGTACAATCATAGTGATAGTAGCTCTACCATTTGCTTTATCAATAGTAACATTTAAATTTTCTTTATAAAAAGTTAAGGCTTCTTCACCAGCCTCCAATAACACATAATCTGGGCCAGATAAATCCTGATATAGCTTTTCACAAAAAGCTCTAATTGTTAAAGCGTTTGCTTGATCGCGACCACGAATAACATCACCTTCTGTTAAACGTGATTGAGCAAATCTAGATCTTAAATTGTTATAGTAGTACTCTCTAACATTACTTGCAGTGTCTACATAATTTAAAAATTTAAAACTTTTATCAGTGTTACCTGCAGCATCCGTTTTATAAGTAGTTAATACTTCACCTGCTACTACCCCATTACCAGAAGCGTTGTTACCAATTATGCTACCGCCTTCTGCAAATAACTGTTCAATTTCAATATCAGTCCATCCACGACCAGTTGCAGTTAATGGTAAATTAGGAAATGGTGTATTAAAATAAGGTTTACTTGCTAGAGCAGGACCGCCAAAGGCATCTTTTGGACCATTAGAAGACAACACATAAGATCCAATATTTGCCCCGTCTGTTAAACGCAATGCGCGTACCGCTGCAAATTGTGCAGCTTTTATTTGTGGTAATTCAAACTGTGCTGGAGCTTTATACGCTGTTTCGCTTATACTTTTATCTGCAAAGTCTACTAAAACTTGACTATTAAGCGCAGTTAGTCTAGATAAATTATTGGCTAAACTATCAACTGAAGATGTAAAAGCAACACCGTCTAGCACTTTATTATCTACATTAAATCGAGCTCCAAGCCAAGTACGTACTTCAGAAGTATCCGCAAAATAAGGCCATACAACACCTTGATAACGATTGTCGCCTACTACATCAAATACACCTGTTAGCGTAGGATCTGTTGCACCACTTGATAACGCGGTTAGTGTAGTGGTAATGCCCGCAACGGTACCGTAATAAGATAAACCAATAAAATTACCCATGGTTCCCGCGTTAACCGCGGTTAATGTGACAGTTCCACTTGAGTTAGACGCAGTAACTGGGATATCCGTATTTGCGGTTACTGCTGTTTCTAATGCAGTGCCAATATCATCTGCAGTATCATCTACCGATACGGCTAATGTAAATTTATAATTTTCTTCAGAACCTATTACAACCTCTATAGATCCTGCTGCAGTAGCAGTACCCGAAAAAGCTACAGATCCACTGGCGTCAGTACCTACTGCGTCATCTAAAGGTATTGCATCAAAACGAGTAATTGGATTTTCTGCTCTTGCTGCACGGATCATACCAGCTAGCATAGAACGCGCTCCAAAAAGAGCATCTTCCGTATTATTTAAAATATTTTCTACTAACGCACCTGAAGGGGCGGAACCTGCAGAAGTTTTTTGCCCAATAAATAAAACTTTTTGTGGGGTATTTTCTACAGCTTGAGTGGCACCAACAATGCTAACACTTGTTTTTGGTTGTAAGGCAATAGTCATTTAAGACCTCCTATTTATTTCTTAATTAAAATTAATTAATATTAACTACTTTTTACTTTTTTTGGTTTTAGTGTTGCTTGATGTTTTAACTACCTCACAACAATTATCGACTTCAGCATCTTTTAAGCGTGCTCGCCAATAAGCATTAAGCGGAGTACCCGCTGAATCTGTTGAAACTTTTATAATCTTGCCTTGTGTAAATTGTGGACTTAAATACTTATTAACTTTAATTTGTATAATATTATTCATGTTAGAATACCTCGTCTAGGTCTATTGTAGCTGTTAATTTATTTAATTGTGTTCCAGTATCAACGGCCATATTTAAATTTATATCACGTAAAGCTACGTCGTCATCGTATCCTACTGTATCTTCAAATTGTATATCCGCTACTTGCTCAAACGTATATTGATGTATATAAAAAGCGTTATTGTAATAAGCAAAACCATGTGATAAAAAATTTAAAGTATTAGCCGTATTAGAATACAATAATGAATCAAAATGCTTAAATAATATAGATTGACAAATAGGCCTAAACATTTTTTGTGCTAAATCGCGGGATTGTCTACCTGCTATTTGTAAAGACGCAGTTGGAAATACAACATATATACTAACCGGTTGAATTATTTGTTGCCTAAAATAATTACTACGCTGTATATTATCAGTAGCATCAGATTTAATTTGTCTATTTTTAGAAGCTAACGCATCTTCTAATACAACAAAAGCCCATAAATCATTTACTGGTTGTTTAGTGTATGCAGCAATAATAGTTTCCAAATCAATAGCAGAGCTTATACGTGCATTTGCTTTTACGTGCATATTTGTATAATTTGGAGTATTTAAACCCGTACTATTTATTGTATACGTAAAAGAAGTCGTACTGGGAACACTTGTTACAGAAAAAATACCGTTATATTGTTGTAAAATAGAGCTTCCATTTTCTAGCGTTAAGGACCCAGTTGCTGCTGAAGGACCGCTATCTACCATTTCTACCAATAACGTTCTTCTATTTGGAACATTTGTTATTAAAAAAGAGCCTTCAAATTCGGCTTCATTTGCGTTTAGCACCTCTGCTATTTTAGCGCCACTTCCAGATATAGCACCATTAACAACGGAATAGGTAAAATCATGATCAGTTGTTGTAGTAATAGTGCCTATAGTACCCACCCTTGTAAAAGATGCAATATTAATTGGCGTTACCGCGCCCATAATATTTACACCTTTACCAATAGCTAGATTATGAGGTATATTTGTTTCTACAGTTACCTCAGTTGTGGAACCTATTTGTATTTTACTAACACCGGTTACCGTATAGTTAGAGGTAAAATAATCAGAAAATGTAGGAAGTTTTTTTGCTAATTGTAAAACTATGTCTTCTGCTAACATTATTTAAACTCCGCTAAAACTGAAGCCAACGTATGTTGCTCCGCATTTTTCATATTAGCGTCAATGGCATTTTTTAGACTAGGCCTAGCTGCCATACGTTTTGTGCCTTTTTCTACCCAAGGTGCGTACTTAGGTGCTTTTTTATTGGCTACACCATATCCAAAATTTAAATCAAAACCTTTTACTTTCCATTGCATAGACCGCCTTAACGCACCAGTCATATTGGCATGATACTCCCCTGGTCTAGAAGCTCTATGTCGTCTTTTCCTTCCACCAGCGTATCTAAGAATATACAACCGCCCTTGCCTTGGTTTTTTTAATATTTCACGGTTAGCTGTTGCTTTTAAATCCTTACCTACCTTAAACCAGGCTTTACGTGTAGCAAATAGTGTTGCTTTATTTACAGTTTCTAATTTTAGAAAAACTAAATCTGTACCAGGGCCATATTCAGCGGAAACGGTCATTGTTTTGAGGCCTCTTTAGAAATTAAACCTTGATCATTACAAAATAGTTTTAAAAATTCATGGCGCTCATCTAAGTCTTCTACACGTACAATATCAATACGTTTATTTTCAAATTCTATCCAAACTTCTGCAGTAATTAATGGGTTATACATTACATATATATAATGTGTAATAGGTGTTTCTGTATTTACCCCATCAAATAAAACAACACCGGATACTGTTTCTACTAAAGATAGTACTTCTTCTGGCAAAGAAGGTATCTCTTCAAAATCTTCATCAAAATCTACTGTATTAAATAGTGGTGCAGTAATTGATCTTGCTTTTAATTTAATTACATCACGCATATCGCCTATGCATACTTTCCTTTTTTTCTTTCGTATAGAAGTGCATCTACTCATAAGCGCAGTATCCTTTTAGTTTCATAAAAAGCTTTACTTGCAGCAGGTATTAATTTACTACACCCAGAATCTGAACAGTCCCCTCTGTTTGCCCAAAGCATGGCTGCATGTTCCATAATAGCAATTTTCCAATCTGCAGGGATATCTGCTTCAGTATCACCAATACCTGCTATAAATTCAATAGTAATACTTTGCATACGATGCATTACGTCTGTTGGCCACATACTATCTGGCAATAATACAACCTCAGAATAATCCGTTTCTTCTGTATTATAATAAATACTTGCTGGAACTGTTTGTACTATATTATTTGTATCAATATACGTTATGCTTGAAACACTTTGTAATGGTGATTTTCTTAATTCAAAACCAACATTACTAGAAACAGAAGGCACTAAGGAGCTTGCACCATTTGGTATTGACCCATAAGAGTAATACCCTTCATTTTCACCTGGTAGCGGAAAAAAATCACGTTTTGTTTGATAAGTACGTGTAATTAAATCGCGGCCAGTGTATTTTTCTGCAAAAGTAATTGCAGCAGATAAGTATAAAGTAAGAATAGTATCAGTTAAAGTATGTGTTATATTTAAATGACTTTTTAGAGTATCTAAACTTACTGCCAACTCAGCTGGAGGTACCGTAACTTTATATGTATATGCCCTCTTATGGGCTGATGCAAGTCTCATGGTATTAATACCTTTTAATTAACTAGAACGACGTTTACGGCGTACTGGTTTTTCAACTATTACGTCTTTTTTTGATACAGCATCGTCCGTTACTTCTTCAGATTCATCTTCTACTTCTTCAGATTCATCTTCCTTTATTTCTAACTCCGGCAATTTGTCTTCCGGTGTTTCAAACCCGTCAAAGGAATCATCTTCATCAACAGATAA
>JAPHSW010000106.1 GCA_026196615.1 Gammaproteobacteria bacterium
AGGAAGGGTCAGCTTCAACAATGGGTAAGCGAAGCACCAGTGCCCCTAAAAACGGCTTATCTAAGATAAGACGAGTTCGTGCGGCTCCAAGCTTCGTTTCTATCTTCTCATCCATAAAGCATAATGTCAGCTATGGCATCAGCCCAGTTAGCGAACTCTTCTACTGCAAATAAGTCTTCACCAATGGCACGATGCATATCAGAAACCAGCATCACTCCCATTTCTTTTTGGCGAAAACTGGAGGCATATTTCAGAATATTGGTATAGGTTCTGTCCGCTTCATCAGTACCTCTGGCACGAATTGCACGACCGACTAAAGCAGAAGCCACCGCATATTGCAGATCAATTTCTGTTGGCGTTGGGACGTCTTCACCATTAATAATGGCATCAAGATCTGGCATCTGATCCAGATTAGAAATAAATGCATTAAGTTCAATACCCGCTGCAGGGCCAACACAGGACTGCAATGCACCTACAAACAATTCAGGATGATCGATAAATTTTTTCAAAGCCCTATGAACAAATTCCCAGGTTCTTGGTGACGGAAAGGCCACAGGATTATGAGCTGGATCAAAATCAAACAACAAATCAGGTCGAAAACGAAGAAAAGCAATAATACGTTCATCAATTCCCGTTTGATAAGCCCATGCAACCCAGTCATCCAGGTTAATATCAATTTCATAATGAGAAAAACGGTTCGCTAAAGGTGCTGGCATGCTATAAGTCACCCCGCGGTCACCTTGTCGATTACCCGCAGCAAAAATTGCCCAGCCATCAGGTATTTTATAATCACCAAGACGTCGATCCAGAATGAGCTGATAAGCTGCAGCAGAAACACTAGGTGGAGCTGAGGTAATTTCATCTAAAAATAAAATGCCTTCACTACCATGCTTTTCTGCATCTGGCAGCATAGAAGGTATTGCCCACTCCACCTTGTCACCATCTTTAAATGGAATTCCACGTAAATCACTCGGCTCCATTTGGGAAAGACGGATATCAATCAATGTCCGATGATGTTTTTCAGCAACCTGGCTGACCAGTTGAGACTTACCAATACCAGGAGGCCCCCAAATCATCACTGGTGTGTGATGCCCTGTCTGGGCACCATTAAATTCTTGATCCAATACTACAAATAATTGTGAAGCTCTCATTTAATTCTCACTACAAATTGGGCGAATCTCTTTCTGGGTAACAGAGTAGTTACCGCCCCGACATGTTAATAACACAAACAAACGAACCAACTGAATAATGGTTTAAAAACCAGCCAATTTTAATAAACGGTCAGCTTCTTCTGGATTCTTTTCAACACCATTACCTTCTTTGTACATCATCGCCAAAGTGGTCATAGAACCAATCAATCCCGCATCAATCCCCTTATTGAACCACTTTATGGCTTCTTCCGGATTTTTATCAACACCTTCGCCTTCCATGTACATAAAACCTAAGCCATGCCATGCCAATTCATAGTCTTGATCAGCGGATAATTTCATCCATAAGGCAGCAGCGGTTTCATTACGATGCACACCTAAACCATTTTGATACATAACTGCCATACGATGCTGAGCTTCAGGTACTCCTTTTTCCGCCAGCGGTGATAATAACTGAACAGCTCTAGTGAAATGCTTGTCTTCCAGAGCTTTTAAACCACTGTTTAAATCCATTAATTCTGCGTCATCTAAATTCATACTTAACCTCTAAATCAACTCTATGTTTCCCGGTCCAAGCTACTCAGATATTTTTTATCAAAAAAACGTATTACCCGAGCTTTTTACTTGGTTATTTGCTATATGATACATTTTATCATAGCTCTTGACAAAATATTTTTTCAATACTATCCAAGAGGGATATACCGTTGACTCCTATCAGTCAGTATACTCACTTTCAATTCTACAACTAGAAAATTAATAATAACTGATTTTTCAATACGAAAAACGGTGACTGTTCAACAAGCAAAGACAAGGTGAAGCAATGGACTAAGCTCCATAAATTCAGCGTGCTGACTTTGTAAAAAGTCAGCAAAAAACTGGAATTTAAGCTTCAAATCGTATAATATAAGCAGATTATTATTTTGTCAGAGTCTGTTTCATTATCATTCTTTGGACTTGCTTTTAACTGACTGGAAACTAAAGGAAAAACCTATGAACCAACAATATCATGATCTAACAGTGAAAATGGAATCTGAAGGCGTAAACCCAGAATATATCCAAGGCTGGCAAGGTGGTTACGTATGTAACCCAGAACGTGAAGAACAGCGTGTAACTGAAGCATATACTGCTGGTTATGAAGATGGCCTGGAAAAGAAAACTGATGGATATGCAGACTGGAAATAAGTCTCTTCTTTCTATCAAAAACGTTAACATTCATTTGTTAAACGCCTAAAAAAAACCAGCATATGCTGGTTTTTTTTCATTTCAAAGCACAACCTAATACAACAAAACGTTATGCAATAAATCGCAAAATTTGCCTCACTTTTCCACCTTCATGTATTCCATTACCAGTACAACACCCTACCAGCTGCCTTAATTTAGCAGGATCAGTTAAGGTAATCACATCATCTTTAATTGTAATTAAATCCTGTTTTTTTAACCTGGAAAGAATTCTAGAAAATGTCTCTGGAGTGATAGATAAGCGTGAAGCTAATAAAGATTTTGTTGTGGAAAGTTTTACAAGTGCCTGACAAGAATTACTGTTTTGGTCACAACTATGTTCTAAGAGGTAGTTGACTAATCGATATTGTGCATCATGAATGGATAACTCAACAATTTCCTGAGTTTGATTTTTCAAACGATTACTCATTGCAGCCAGCATAGAAAAACAAGAATCACTAGAAAGATGTAATTGAGACTTAAATTTTTCAGAGTCAAAATAAAATAAGTCTGTGTCACATGTAGCTCTGGCATTGACAGGGTAACACTTACTTTCAGTAAACATTGATGTTTCAGCAAAAGTTTGACCAGAACCAAAAATATCAACTATTTTTTCATTGCCATCAAGTGAAGTTTGAAATAAAGTAATTTGCCCAGTACGGACAAGAAAAAAATGACTCGCGTCATAACCACATTCATAAAGAATTTCATTCTTTTTTAATGAAATTAATCCCGAATGTTGAGAAATAACCTGAAAACACTCATCTGATAAGCATTTAAATAAGTGATGAGCTCTTACTTCCTTATAAAACAAAGAGTTTAATGCCAAGATAAAAAACCTTTTACTATTATTTTGCACATAAATTGAAATAAAACGTGATATAGATCAAAAATTCAAAAGATATATTAACTGAAAATTCAATTTGGTTAAACAAAAGTTTTGCTTCCATGCAAATAAATTATTTATATATTCTAAAAGGCAGGCTTATAAAGATCATTAATTGCTTTATGTAAATGTTGAATTGCATCAGGCGCATTGATTTCCAAAACCTGGGTTTCAATCCATTTATTATAATGTTCACCCATGACAGCTTGAACTTTTGAACCAAGGTAACGCTTCATTACAAAGCTTGGTTCACCTTCGTCATATGGCATATCAGAATAATCTGCCATTCGATCATTCACAAGATTTATAAAATTTTCTTTATAGTCTTTAACCCCGTCAATATCTTCCATACTTGACTGGTATGTCCTGGCAAGATGCTTAACCATTGTAACAACAAACTCTTCCCTCTCTTCCGGTGACATACGTTCATAAGTTATACGATCAGCAATATGAGCTAAAAAAATAACAAATTCAACGACAACATCCATACGTTGGCTCAAACTATCCGTCTGATACTGCTCATTTTCAAGATCCAGCAAGGCATCTTGGGCTATACGCCATGCAATAAATGCAGCGGCACTAGCATTATCGGCAACGGTACGTTCTTTACCATTTTTGCCCCACTTAGATTTCATTCTCATAATGTGTTTCCTAACAAAGTCTTATCAAATAGCTTTAATGAATTGAAATAACAACATTAAGGGGCTAATTCAATTTGAGTTTCAAAAATTTCACCCGTATTATCAATATGAATAGTCATAATATTAGGGACCCGAGATAGAATATAACCAGCCATCATAGTTTTCATCTGCTCATTTCCATCTTCCATAGCGGTCAGGAGTTTATCACCAACAATTTGACAACGTTGAGTAATATTAGGATTTTCGACAAATTCTTTACTTAAAGTCCATCCCTTATTCATATCTTCATCCATCTTGTTGAACAAAGGTGAACCTGATATCACCATGTCTTCATCTACATTCACTGTAGACATTTGACCATCAATAACAACATTTAAAACTCTTATCATATTTGCCTCTAATCGTTTGATATGACATTGAATTGAATTAAATAACATGGGGCGTAGTTGTAAAAACTTCAATATCCCTGATACACTGAGCCTCTATTTTTATCGTTAATTGGAGTCTCTTTATTGTGCTTATTCAAATCCCTGATGTCATCAATCCACAACAACTCAAATCGATTCAAGGCGTACTAAAACAAGCCAACTTCGTGGACGGAAAAATTTCTGCTGGAGATGTTGCTCAGAATGTAAAAAATAATGAAGAATTAATTCAAGATAATTCACCTCAAATGCAATCCATAAACAACATTCTTATGGGTAGCTTAATACATAACGAAACCTTCAAAGCTGCTGTAATGATGAAAAAAATTGGAGCACCTTTTCTAGCCAGATATCGAAAAGGCATGGGATATGGCGGTCATATTGACAACCCAATTATGGGACAGATGCCAAATATGTACAGAACTGATATATCCACAACAATTTTTCTAAATGAGCCCGATGAATACGAGGGAGGAGATTTAGTCATTGTTACAAAATATGGTGAACACAGAGCCAAGCTTAAAGCAGGTAGTGCAATTGTCTATCCTTCGACCAGCTGGCATTATGTTGACGAAGTCACTGACGGAGAACGTCTGGTTTGTGTTACCTGGGCTCAAAGCATGATTCAAGACCCCAATAAGCGTGAAGTGCTCTATGAGTTATGGAAAGCAAGGGAAAAGATGCTTAAGGATAACCCACAGGCAGAAGAAACCCAGGGGGTTGACGTTACTTATATCAAACTAGTACAAATGTGGGCTGATACATAAGCTAAAAATAGTTTTTCACAGATGAAACACAAAAAAACCGGCTAAGCCGGTTTTTTTTGCAAACGTTGTATTAGTAAACAATGTCAATTACTTGCCATGAGGGTCGGCAATTTCATCAGCTAAGCTCGCTGGAAGAAATTTCATTGCAGCAATAGCAATAGTCGCTAAAAGTAACGTTACTCCAACTCCACCCATTCCTAATAAAAATTCAGGTAAAGAAGGTGCATATGAAGCCACAACACCGTCATAGAAAGAACTAGTCACTTCCATTCCAGGGAATAAATGCATTGGATAAACTTGACCACCAATAATGATGATATAGAGTTGTGCAAGACCACCTAATATCACTAATACAGAAGCTAAACCAATCATTGTTCTATTATTACCTGTTGGTCCATAAAGAAGCGCCAAAGGAACTATTGAGCCTAAAGCTATCTGAACAACCCAGAACAAGAAGGTATAAATACCGCCGCTGGTTAAAATAAATTGTGTAATATCGCGATGATCAGCAGAGTATAAGTTGGTCATATGATAAACAATAACAAAATATAATACTGCAGCAACAAAAACGCCCAGCAAATTCTTTAGTCGATTAACCATATAATCACCTAAGTCACGCTGAGTATACTTATACGACCCCATCAAGAATAACAAGAAGAAAGCTAATCCAAACGAGAATGACATAATAATAAACATAGGTGCTAATAAGGCAGAATCATAAGCTTCACGAGCAACAAGAAAACCAAAGATTGAGCCAGTACCAGTGGTTAGTATAAGACGCCAGATAAATGCTGCCATACCCGCTTTCTTGGTTAAGTTATTATAAGGTCTATCCATCATGGTCCATAAGTAAATACCAACGATGGCCATGAAACCGGTATACAATAAGATATTCCAGGTAAAGATAGAAACAAAATTAAATTTTGTCATAGCAACAATTAAGCGATCAGGACGTCCTAAATCAAGAAGCAAAACAACTAAGCCGCCAGAAAGAAGCGAAATGGCAAGTATCCCAGATAAACGTGCTAATGGCTTATATGCTGTTTTGGCAAAGACAGAGGAAATAGATGCAATATTAAGTGCACCAGATGCAGCAACAATTAAAAAGATAGCAAAAACATGAGGAGTTCCCCATATTACCTGGTTACTCATTCCAGTAACCCAGTGGCCATTGTGTTCCATATGATAGGCTGCAAGAACACCTATAAGAGAAATAAGTCCAAATAGACCAAGGAAGGTATAAAAACCTTTCGTATTCCCTTCTACTTCAAGAAAGTGTAATTTTTTCATTTTATTTACTCGTTACACCAGGTATTAAGTGGTTAATACTATTTCTACAAACATTCCTGAGCCAGGTAAAATCACACATGACTCAGAAAACATCTAAAAAATTAAATACCCTGGTAATGAACTCCAGGATTTAATTTAAGATCAGCTCGAATTTGTTTACCACCATGTTTTGAAAGAATCTTAGAAATGGGGCTTTCAGAATCATTGAGATCACCAAAAATGATTGCTCCACCACTTGCTTCAACACAGGCAGGTTCTTGACCGTTATCGATACGATTAACGCACATGTTACATGATTCAACACAGCCTTTACCACGAGGAGTATTTTCTGTTTGATCTGTTAACACTTCATGTACAAATGAGCGTGCTTTATAAGGACAAGCCATCATACAATAACGACAACCAATGCAACGGTGACGATCAACAAGCACGATTCCATCAGGGCGTTTCATTGATGCGCCTGTAGGACAAACATCAACACAGGGTGCGCTTTCACAATGCTGACACATAACAGGTAAAGACATACTATAGCCAGTACCTTTATTTTTTACATCAACGACTCGGATATACTGAGTCTTTTGATCATCACGTGAATTTTTTTCATTGCCAAGGCCATGTTCTTTATTACAGGCATCAACACATTTGTTCCAATCAACGTCCTTTGTAGTATCGACTAACATACCCCAACGAACTTTAGAAGATGCACCTTCTTTCAGAGAAAAATCACTAAGTGAACGAGCATTAGCTGTTTGATACAACATCATGCCTGGAGCAACTGATAGACCTGCAGCTGCAACTGAACCGAAAATAAAATTTCGGCGTGAAGATTCTGCATCTTTATTCAAAGAGTTTACAGTCTCATCATTATTTTTATTTTCGATATTAATTGTCATCTGAATTAACCTCAGGGGCAATATTAGCCATATCTTTAACTGTCAAACTATAATTACCAGGTACTACATTGCTATAGTTAACATCTTTATGATTCGTCAATGCATGAAATGCACCGCTACCTTCAGGTATATCTCTATGACACTGAAAACAATCAATGGATACTGCTGCATATTTATGACATGAAACGCAAAAATGTTGATCGTTATCGATACGGACAAATTTATTGCTTTCATCTTTAACAGCATGACAGTTAACACACTGTTTTAAACTACCATCAAGTGCTTTATCATCAGCTTTAGCTCTCACACCCTCACGAAGAGTTTGAATTCTATCATGCTTAAGCAGATCGGGATGTTCACGACGCATTTGTTCCGAAGGCAATACGCAACTCTTACCCTCACTATTTTCCGGCAATGTAATCTTAGGACCTAGTCCATCCTGACTTGCATTAACCGTATTTAGACTAGCTATAAGTGCCAATCCCGCAACAGTGAGTGGCAACTTTTGCAAACTCTTTCTTACAAAAGAAGAGTTAAAACCAAAGTTAAAGTTTAGGTGCAACCACACATTTATTCTCCTAATTACCAGCTCGAAGTTATTAAACAACTCCAGCTGCTTATTAGCCTTAGACTATGCTATGCATAAGCTAAGGCTACTTAATCAGCTCAAGGAGCTTAGTCACCAAGGCCCATATCGATATAACCTGTAGGACAAACATCTTTACAGATATGACAACCAATACAACGATCATAGTCAGTATAAACATAACGACCAGTAGTTGATTGAGCCTTAGGTGTTTTCTTAACTGCATCTTGAGGGCAGTAGATAACACAGTTATCACACTCAAAACACATACCACAACTCATACAACGCTTAGCTTCTGAAACGATATCTTCTTCAGATAGTGCAACCAAACGTTCTGCAAAATGACCTAGTACTTCTTTAGAATCGACATCAATTGTTTCACGAACATGACGAGGCTCATACTCAAAATGCCCCATGAACAATTGATCATGACTGATAATGTCGTTAGCTGAACGATTTTCGTAGTTATGAATAGCAAAATTACTAGAATTAGTACCACGAACACTATTATGACCACTTACAGGCGAAGCTTCAGGAGCTAGACCAGTATCACCTAACTTTTTCTCTAATGAGAAAGTGTGCTTATCAACCTTAGGACGCTTTCTCATTTCTTCATCTTTATTTGTTAAATAATGATGAATTGACTCTGAAGCAATAGAAGCTTGACCAATTGCAGTTGTTAACAAGTGAGGACGAACAATATCACCCGCTAGAAAATGACCTGGTTTACCCTTCACCTGATAATGTGCATCACCATCAATAAAGCCATTGCCATTATCCATCTGCTCAATGCCAGTCATATCACCTTTCTGACCAATTGCTGAGACAATCAGTGTGGCTTCAATATCATATTCAGAGCCTTCAATTGGTGTTTTGCCATCTACTTCTAATTTAATAACACGTAGAGCAGTAGCACGGCCACTGTCATCTCTAACAACAGAAACAGGGCTTACACAACCAATAATAGTTACACCTTCACGAAGTGCATCATCAATTTCATGCTGTGCTGCTGGCATATTTTCAATAGAAGAACGAGAAAGTAGAGTTACATCAGCACCATCTTTAGTTGCAGAATCAGCAACATCATGTGCGGTATGACCTAAAACAACATTTTCTGCAAAATCTTTTTCTGCAATATTTGTAATATTACCAAGACGACGAGCAACGGATGCAACGTCAATAGAAGTATCACCACCACCTATACAAACCACTTTTTCAGATGAAACTTTTAAACGTCCATCATTAAATGCTTCAAGGAAAGCAACACCACTAATACAGTTTGGTGCATCATCAAAACCTTCGATTGGTAGGCCTCGACCTTCTTTACAACCGATAGCCCATAAGATTGCATCATAGTCTTTTTCAAGCTCTTCAACAGTCAGGTCTGTACCAATACGTGTGTTTAATTTAACTTCAACACCCATTTCAACAATACGGTTCATTTCATGATTAAGCACATCGCGAGGTACACGATAACCAGGAATACCATACATCATCATACCACCTAGTTCAGCATGGTCATCAAAGACAGTACAGGCATGGCCAATACGACGCAACTGATATGCTGCAGCTAATCCAGCTGGACCACCACCAATAATAGCCACTTTCTTTCCGCTCTCTTGAGCTGCGACGTTGAACTTATATCCTTCAGCTTTAGCAGTATCACCAATATATTGCTCTACAGAGTTAATGCCAACATTATCATCGAGTTCATTACGGTTACAGCCATCTTCACATGGTGCAGGACAAACACGTCCCATAACAGATGGGAATGGATTAGCATCAGTAGAACGTTGGAATGCATATTCATCACGGCTCATGCCTTCATGAGTCGGTTTTTCCATGCCACGTATAATATCCAACCAACCACGAATGTCTTCACCAGCAGGACAACTACCCTGACAAGGTGGTGTTCTATTGATATAAGTAGGGCATTTATGTGTCCAACCAGCCTGAAAAATATTGTCAGTCCAGGTGTCCCACTCTTGTGTACCGGTATGATCTAACCTTGTTTCTTTGAAACGTTTAACGGTTATTTTATCTGCATTCGGAGCTGTATCAGCAGTTGACATTTATTTTTCTCCTATCAAGCTAAATTTTGTGCAATTTTAATAATTGCTATGATCTTTCTCTAAAATAGAGGTAAAAAGTGTAAATTAATAAAACCTAAATCTAATCTTCTGATTCAGCTTCTTCTTCATCAACACCATCTAATTCTTTTTCTTGTTCACTACCCTTCATGACAATTGCTTCACTGACAAGTTGGTGAACACTCATAATGGCATCCATCTCGAATCCATAATAAGGTAAAGTTTTTGTAAACTGACTTTTACAAATCGCGCAGATTGCTGCAATATTTGTAACGCCACTTTCTTCTGTTACTTGCTTAAGTGCTTCCATTCTTGGCAACGCACCTTTAACACGTAACTCCATAAGGTCATCAGTTAACAATCCACCACCACCACCACAACAGAAAGTTGCGTCTTTGATGGTATCGGCATCCATATCCACATAGTTATTACAAGATGCTTGAATTACTGCACGAGGAATATCAAATTGTCCCCCTGGCTGATCACCCATACGTGAAGCACGAGCAACGTTACATGAGTCATGGAATGTCATCGTTAGATGATCATTTTCTGCTTTATTCATACGCAGCTTACCATCTTGTAGTGCACCATAAGTCACTTCAAGTATATGCTGAGGAATAGGATAGTTTTGATCCAGGAAATCAAACGGGCCAGCAAGAGTATTTAAGAAACTATAAGCAACACGCCACGCGTGTCCACACTCACCGAAGATAATACGTTTTACTTTTAAATCTATAGCAGCTTCACGAATTCTCATGGAAACTTTCTGAATATTGTCATAACTACCAATAAACAATCCAAAGTTTGCTGCTTCTGAAGCTTTTGAACTCACTGTCCAGGTAATTCCCAGTTCATGTAGAACTTTACCATAGCCTATCAAGCCATCAATATGTGGTTCTGCAAAAAAATCAGCAGATGGTGTCATCAATAAAGCATCACAACCAACCTTATCCATATTAAATTTAACAGGTACACCGCAATCATCTTCCATCTCTTCTTCGAGATCTTCCAGAATCCCCTCAAGAGCTGGCCCAGGCAATCCTAAATTATTACCAATTTTATATACTTTTTGGATAATCTGATTAGAATATTTTTGCGCTTTACCAACGTTGGCTAAAATCTCACGAGCTGCCATTGTCACTTCTGCGGTATCAATACCCATAGGACAGAAAACGGAACAGCGTCGACATTCTGAACACTGGTGATAGTAGTTATACCATTCATCTAACACATCTTCGGTTAGATCAACAGCACCTACAAGCTTAGGAAAATATTTACCAGCAAAAGTAAAATAGCGACGATATACTTTTCTCATCAAGTCTTGACGAGCAACAGGCATATTCTTTGGATCGTTAGTACCGATAAAATAATGGCACTTATCAGTACATGCACCGCACTTGATGCATGAATCCATGAACACTTGAAGAGAGCGATAACGACCAAGTAGGTCACCCATCTTGTCCAGTGTTTTTTCTTTCCAATCGTCTGGCAATTCACCAGGATAGCCTAGATCAGTATCAAATTCCGCACGTGAAATGAACGGTCCATTACCAGCCATTTCATCCTGTTTGATCAGGGGAACTGTTGGATACTCTCTAAACTTGGGAGTTTCAAAGTCTGCCACTTGTCTAAATCCTCAAAAAATTCCTAGGTATCATCCTTTACTAAAAAAGTAAGCTTTAAATAGTAAAGAGTGACGTTCTATTCTTATTTAGGTTGAACTTTATTTTTTTCTGCATCTAATTCAGCAGCCCATGGTGCGATATGTCTCTCTTCACGTGGATTATCAACTTGATTACGTGTTGGAGCAAAAAACAAACCAGGGATGTGTAGCAGTTTACTAAATGGTAACAATATCATTAATACTGCAACCAGAAACAAATGAACCATTAATGGAAAATCTGTTGGTAAAGCTTGCCAGTTAAGTCTTAACAGACCTAAAGAAAATTCTTTAACTGCGACAATGTCAGTATGTGAGACAAAACGCATTACTATACCCGTTAGGGCAATAACCATTAGCAAAATCAGCCATAAATAGTCTGATGGTGCTGAAATATATTTTACTCGCGCAACAAAAAGGCGACGAATTAAGAGTCCTGCTAAACCAATAAACATTGTAAATGCAGCGTATTCACCAACATTTTGCAATAACACTAAAGGTAAAGGTACATCTTTAATAAAGAAGCGTAAATGATTTAATAGAACAATAAACAGGCTCATATGGAACATCCATCCGAACAGCCATGTCCACTTATTAGAACGGAATAAGGCGGCAAATAAGATTGCTTCTTTAGCCAGTCTGACAGCCACACCACCTTTAGATAAAGGCGCAGGTGTAACGGGTATTTTCAACGGTGCAGGCACTCGTGAATATTGAATAATTTTTTTCGTTAATCCTATTACCAGGACAAGAAAAGCCACTGTAAAAAGTAGCGCATAAAACGCTGACATATTACCTACCCATTAATAATTTTTAAAAATAATGTGTAAGAGATTTTTTAACATTGTTATTTAAAAAATCTCTTACACATGAAGCACGTTGCTACTAGTTGTATTTATACACAACCAGTTGGCTTAGGAAGACCAGCAAATTTACATGCTTGTTTGCCTGGGCCATAAGGGAACAATTCATAAAGGTACTTAGAGTTACCTTTTTCCTTACCTAATTTCTTAGCAACCGCTTTAGTTAATACGCGAACTGCTGGAGCAATTTGATATTCTTCATAGTATTCACGAAGGAAGTTAATGATATCCCAATGATCATCACCCATTTCAACTTCATCAATTTTAGCCATTTCAGTTGCAATTGCAGGAAACCACTCATCAAGATTTACTAAATAACCTTCTTCGTCAACTTCAATCTCTTTGCCTTCTACAGAAATAGTAGCCATTTTTTAAACTCCAATATTAAAATATTTATATAAAATTACAGCCAAGACTGAACGTTTGAATGCTCGGCTACCAGATCAACGAAACCAGCATAATCGACGATTTTAATTCCATCAATTATGTCAGCTTCAGTAAAACCGCGTGTGTTCAAATCTGAACCAAGAACACATACGTTTTTATTTGCTACTGCTGCAGTTAATTTATCCGCAACAATCGTACCTTTTAGTGCACCAACAACCGCATCTTCAATCAAAAGAATAGTAGAACCTTCTTTTGATTTAGTCAGACACGAGTTCAGTGAATTGCGCTCAAAAGGTGATTTATTTACAGTGTGTAACATTGCCATTTAACTCATCTCCCTTAAGAACTAATCACTACGTCTTGCTCATCCATTAAATCAGCAAGTTCAGCACGTGTAACAAGTATTATGGATGGTTTCTCTGCCCAATCATCATCTTCATCTTCATAAGTCAAAGCCATGAGATTATCCAGAGTTAAACCACGTTCTTCTAAAGACTCTTTCTCAACATATAGCTTGTTGATATCATAGTCACCCAGTGCTTTATACGCTGGTGAAAAGTTTTTCATGCCAGAATCATCTGTCTTTTGATTGTTTGCGATTTGAAAAACACCGTCATCACAAAAAACAAGACTAACGGATTGATCAAAAGCAGCGCTAATTAATACCACTTCCAATGATTCTAATGCGTAAACGGTACCATAAGGTGCTTTAGTGTTCACAAACATGAATTTCTTTATGCCATCACTCATATTTATTCCTCTTAATCACCAAATGTTAATAAACGATCAGACTGGATACCACCTTCCACTAACTGACCTAAACCAGAAATACGGAATGCTGGGTGGATGTTATCTGCGTCTTTACCCTGTCTGCCAGCTTCATCAGCATCTAACATGCCTCGACGTTGTGCAGCAGCGATACAAACAACCATGTCCAATTCATGTTCTTTAGCTAGTGCAGCCCAGTTTTCCGTAATATTACGGTCATCCTGAGGTGGAACAGCCAAACGAGTTGCGTTATTAACGCCATCGTTATAAAAGAACACACGATATATTTCATGACCTTTTTCCAAAGCAGCCTTAGCAAACTGATAAGCAGTATCAGAAGCCTGATGCTGGTAAGGTCCTTCATTAATTAGTAATGTAAACTTCATTAAGGATTTACCTAATCGGATTCCCTTATGACAATTCATAAGGGAATCCTAGTCAATTAAAAGTGGATGTGTGTTGAAGCGTTCAAGCTGTTACGCGCGCCTCTCCAATCATCAATATGGAACTTGGTGAAAGGTAGACCAGTTTTCTCAAAGAAACCAAACCAACCAATTCTTTCAATCCAGTCATTCATACGTTCCCAATCTTTCGCGTCTTCTTTGTAGACTTTCAAGATACGCTTAACCATAGCAGTCGCTTCAGGCCAGCGTGGTGGGTTGTTAGGAATACCAGCAGCTACCAATTTTTGGAATGTTGGCTTTCCACGTGCATTTGAGTGATTACCACCAACCCAAATAGCAAGAGTAGTATGAACTGCATCATTAATCAGCATTGGAGGACAAGGAGGATAACATGCACCACAACAAATACATTTCTTCTCATCTACTTCAAGAGTAGGCTTGCCTTCAACCATTGCAGGACGAATTGCAGCAACTGGACAACGAGCAACAATTGTTGGACGTTCACAGGCATTTGCAACTAAATCGTGAGCAATTTTAGGTGGCTTAGTGTGCTGAATATTAATTGCGATGTCGCCTTGACCACCACAGTTAATCTGACAACAAGAAGTCGTGATATGAACACGGTTAGGCATTTCTTCACGTTTGAATTCTGTAACCAGCTCATCCATCATTGATTTAACAACACCAGAGGCATCAGAACCTGGGATATCACAGTGCAACCAACCCTGTGTATGGGAAGGAGCAGTAATAGTAGGACCTGTACCACCAACAATTAAGCCCGCTTTTTCAATTGCTTCAATCATTGGTGCAACTTTTGCTTCGCTATCAACCATGTATTCAAGGTTAGAGCGAATGGTGAAACGGATAAATCCATCACCTAATTCATTAGC
>JAPHSW010000138.1 GCA_026196615.1 Gammaproteobacteria bacterium
CCAGGGTTAAACACTGGTCGTTCACGCACATCCTTGTGTTGCACGACATCAGACCATCCGTGGTCTAGAAAAAAGCCTCAGAATCCAATGATTTTGAGGTTTTTTTTTTGCTTTTTTTAATTTATTTCTAAAGTTTCTATTTTTTAGGTCGCTAATAGACACGACTAGTTATAAACTATAGCTATATCTTTAATATATTGAGAGGATAAAATGGATATTTCAGGTGTTTCGACCGGAGTTGTTGTTGATACTGCAGTGAAAAGTGCAGATGTTAATACCAATAATCAGGTTGATAAAAATACTAAAAATGTACAGTCTCAAACTGATACTCAGTCTGCAGATGCTGTGCCACAGCCATCAGAAAATGTCGGACAAAACATAAACGTTCAAGTTTAATTCATATTCTGTTGGGTTTTTATCACATATTTTGCCGTTAAAGAGTATCGCTTTTTTTGAGTTTAAGAAACTTTCTTTTAGCTTAAGAAAAAAGTGCGAGGACTTCTAATGCCTCTTTTCTTTTATCTCCCTTACAACTGATCGTTCTTCTAACACTAAATGTCGTCTGATGGGCATTCTTATATATTTCTTTGGTAAAGTCTGTCAAATGATTTGAAATTAGAACAGGTATTCCACGATTAGCCGTTTCTTCAGCCATATCTGCCAGCATTGTCTGTTGTTCAAGATCAAAACCATTTTTTTGATATTGAAATGATGAATTGCTGTCATTAACGGGTACATAGGGTGGATCACAATAAATGACATCACCTTTTTTTGCATTTCTCATTGTTGTTAAATAATCACTGACAATAAATTCAGCATTTTTTGATTTATTACTAAATGAAAGCATTCTTTCAGCGGGTACTGATATTTTTTTATATCGTCCAAAGGGAACGTTATAACCACCACTCTGGTTATATCTGCATAGGCCATTGTAACCATGTTTATTTAAATATAAAAATAGTGCGGCCCTTACTTTCTTGTTTTTTGTGCGATTAAATCGTGCTCTCAAATCATAATATTTTTCAGCAACATTGTTCCCAGTGATGAAATATTTTTCACAATATTTTGTAAATGAACTTTGGTCATTTTGTAAGTGTAAATATAAATTGATTAAATCAGGATTGGTATCAGCAATTAAATTTTGTTCATAATTGGTATTAAGGAAAACTGCTGCTGAACCACAAAAAGGTTCAACCAAACGCTTACCTTCAGGTAATAAAGGAATAATTCTATTTATAATACTTCTTTTATTTCCAGCCCATTTTAAAAAGGGTTGTACTATTTTATTCTTTTTCGGAACTGATTCTTTCACTAATGATTCACAAATTTTTTATAACTCTTTTATATAGACTGCAGAATTACGTTGATAGTTATAGAATGCTTGCTTTTCACTGGGTAGATCTTCAAGGGATTTTTTTGTAAACCCATGATCTATAAACCAATGTGTTGCATGCGTGGTCAAAATGAAGACCTGTTTTAAATTATTATTCCTGGCTTCTTTACATAGGTGGCTAAAAAGCTTTTCTCCACGACCTTGTGATTGGTATTCTTCAGCTATTGCCATGCAGGCAATTTCTGCCTGAGTTTTATTGCTAGCAATGTAGAGCGCACCACATCCTATAATTCGATGTTCTCGTTCTATCACATAGAAATTATTAATCTCTGTTTCAAGCCGTTCGCGGGAACGTTTAACCAATTGGCCAGAATCTTCTAATGGTTGTATGAGTTCAATAATGCCATTAACATCTTCAATTGTCGCACAACGAATATCTTCTAGTCGATCAGTACTGACCAATGTGCCTATACCATCTTGAGTAAATAACTCCAGAAGTAACGCGCCGTCAATGTTGCGATTAATAATATGTACTCTATCTACACCCGATTCACAAGCTTGAATTATACGCTGGTAGTGACGCTTAATATCCTCTTGGAGTATTTCCTCAGATGCTATGATTTCACTCAATTCTCTGGCAGTTAGGTCGTTTAATAATTCATTGTTTGAGTTAAAAATACCACTACTGTCATCAATAAATATCAACTTATCAGCATCTAATTCAATTGAGCTTAATGTGGCAAGATCTTCACCATTGAGGTTAAAAATTTCACCAGTGGTTGAATATCCTACTGGAGATAATAAAATAACATCCCCAGCATTTAAGGAATGCTTAATTGAATGTACATCTATTTTTCTTATATCGCCGGTATGTAAATAATCAACACCATCAATAATGCCTTTGGGTTTAGCAATTATATAGTTACTGGAAATAATGTTGATTTGTGAACCAGCCATTGGAGTATATTTTAGGCTTGTTGAGAATAAAGCCTCAATATTTAGACGTATACAACCAGAGGCTTCTTTGATGACTTGCATTGTTTCATTGTCGGTGACTCTTAAACCATGAGTATATTTTGATTTTATTCCAAGAGTCTTTAGTCTTTTCTCAATTTGTGAGCGGGCACCATGAACCAGCACCAGCTTTACTCCAAGACTGTTAAGTAATGTTATATCATGAACCAGAGATGGAAATTCATTGTCTGCTAAAACATCACCGCTAAAATAAATAACGAATGTCTGGTTACGAAAGGCATTTATATAGGGCGCAGCATTACGAAATTGCTGAACAAAATCAATTTCAGTGTTATTAACTGAATGAGAGCCGTCAGCGGAATGAGAGCCATTAGCTAAAAAAGAGCCATCAGCTAAAAAAGTGTTGTTAGATGATTTTGTGTTAGAATCCGTCATGTCTTTCTCTTATAACATTAAGGCATTATAACATTAAGATTATTTCATTGCCTAACCCATTGTATTTAAATTTAAAAAATATATTATGTCACTTTCTTTCCCTGATTTACTGGCTCTAATTGGTTACCTGCTTGTTGTTATGGCAATTGGGTTGTTTTTTTCACGAAAAAATACAACAACCGAAGAATATTTTGTTGGTGGACGTTCATTCTCTGGTTGGGTGATTGGTCTCAGTCTTGTTGGGACATCCATTAGTTCTATAACTTTTCTTGCCTATCCAGGAGATGCCTATAAAACTGCATGGTTAAGATATCTTCCCAATTTAATGCTACCAATTGCTATATTCATTGCTGCTTACGTATTTTTGCCTTTTTTTCGTCGTGGCAATACGATAACAGCTTATGAATATTTAGAAGATCGTTTTGGTCCTTCAATACGAGTTTATGGTGCACTTACTTTTATTCTTGGTCAATTAGTAAGAATTAGTATTATTTTATATCTTCTGTCTTTACTCATTCATGAACTCACTGGTTTGAGTCCTGAAATGTCTATTCTTTTAGGTGGTGTCTTTGTTGCAATTTACACCATTGTTGGGGGTATTGATGCCGTTATCTGGACTGATGTCTTACAAACCATTGTATTGATGGTTGGAGGATTATTTTGTATTGTGGTTATCATCAATGCATTACCTGGTGGCCTGGATCAGATAATCAATATGGCTACTGAACATGGGAAGTTAGCATTTTCGGAATTAAAAGGGACTGAACTTGTTCCGGTTGAATGGTCTTTTTCTTTTCAGGATAAGACGGGTACGATGCTTTTACTGATGGGCTTAACTGCCTGGCTAACTGAATATAGTGGGAATCAAAATACTGTTCAGCGTTTTTGTGCTTCAAAAAGTGATGCAGAAGCTCGTAAAGCTATGTTTGTATGTGCATTCACCAGCCTGCCTATTTGGGCGTTTTATATGTTTCTTGGCACCGCTTTGTATGTTTTCTTCCAGGTTTTTCCAACCGATACAGCAAGCCAAATCTTAAATGGAGAGAAAAAAGCAGAACAAATACTACCTTATTTTATTAATCACTATTTACCTACAGGAATTGCTGGAATCGTTATAGCTGCTGCACTTGCCGCTGCAATGTCTTCATTAGATTCAAGCATTAACGCCATTTCTACTGTTTCAATTGTTGATATTTATAAACGTTTTTCTAAGACAGAAAAGCAAGATTCTCATTACCTAATGGTAGCCAAAATAATAGCCATTTTTGTTTCGATTATTATGATTGTAGGTGCAATATTGCTAATGAATTCAGAAACAAAAACCTTACAAGATACTGCGACAATTCTTGTGTCAATTGTGTCAGGTGGTGTACTCGGTATTTATTTACTTGGTTTTTTCACTAATCAAGGTGATGCAAGAGCAGTCTGGAGTGGTTTAATTCTTACGGCACTGTTCACAATCTGGACTATTTTAGCTAAAAAGGATCTCTTGCCAGATGGATGGAGCTTACCGTTTGACTTATATTACACGGCAATTGTTGGCAATTTTCTTATGTTTTTAACAGGTTTTTTTATGTCACGATTTATTTTTCAGCGTCAAACTTCTGTTGGCGAATTTTCAATTTGGGGACAAATTAAATGATAAGGAAATTAGTTTTTCTCTTTATTATAATTTTGCCTCTAAAGGTAATTGCAGAACCTTCAAAGTTGGTTACACCATATAAAGTGGGTGTTTTGTATTGGTCTATGGATATACCAGGTCAAGTCATTATGCGTGAAGGTATTGAAGCTGTTGTCGATGGATTTAATTTACAAGCAAGAAAGAATAATTCTAGAACAATAAAACTAATTCCACGTGTTGCTGGCAACGGTGATGAAGGTATTGAACGGCAAATCATTCAAATGGATGAACTCATTAATCAAAAGGTTGACGTATTAATTGTTCAGCCAGCGGATAATGCTGCTCTGTCTAAACCTTTATTAAGAGCAAATGCCCTAGGAATTCCTGTTGTTGCTTATGATCAATACATTAGTAGTGGAAAACTCCACTCTTTTATCACTTCAGATAACTATCAGGCAGGTTACTTAGGTGGTGAATATATTGCATCAAAATTTGATAATGATGAGATAATAAAAATCGTGCTAGTTGACTATCCGCACGTCTCATCAACGGTATCTAGGGTAGATGGGTTTTTTGATGCGTTAGCAAGGCAAAATCAACCTTATAACATATTAACTACCTATGAAGCCGTTGAACCAGTTGCAGGTACTAAAGTAGCAAATCAACTATTAAATGATTTTCCGGAAACTGGTTCTGTTGATGTTGTCTTCACTGTGAATGATGGTGGTGGGCTTAGTATTGTTAAAGCATTGGTAGAGGCTAAACGTGATGAAATTATGCTTGCAACGGTTGATGGTGATCCGGAGTCAATTGAATATTTGAGACAAGGCCAGGTGACAGTGATTGATTCTGCACAATTTTGTGGTGCTATTGGTAAGGAAGCAATACTAACAGTTATTGATCTTTTAAGTGGTCGTAAAGTTGCGAGTCAAAAGCTCATACCAGTTTTCCCAGTTACCAAAGAAACTATCCAGTTTTACCCAGGATGGCAAGGTAAAATTCCAGAAGAATTTATCAAGCCATGGAAATCAAAAACTCCTCTTTGGACGGGTGATGTAGTTAGTAAAATAGTTGTTAAATAATGCCTAATAATACAAATGCTTTCCCTTCGATTGAAAGAATAGACTCAAGGCTTATCTGGTCTTTTGGACTTCTGATTTTAGTTGTTATCTCTATTTTTACTTCTTTTGCGGGTTTTTATTATCAGAATGTTATGGAAAAAGAAGAACAACGTTTAGCCTTGTTGTCGAGTCATCTTCTTAATACCGCAATTACTCGTACCAGTTTTTCAGGAAAATATCATACTCGTCTGCTAATTGAAGAAATAGCCAACTCATTCGAAGATATTAATTATATTGAAATTGTCGATGTGAATGGATTGATTATAGGCCATAGTGACGTATCCAAAAATGGTCAAAAAGTTGATGTTGAAATAGCATCTAGTATTATCAATGAAGAGAAGCCTTTTCTTGTTCATAATGTGAATAATAATGTGGGTGCGATAGAAATCCTATTGCCTTATAGGAGTGGATATCAAAATGAATTAATTGGTTTTGTGAGAGTGTCAATATCAACTCAGGTAATTAATAGTGATACTTATAATGGTTTGGTTTATCTGATGGTATTAGTTCTTTCATTATTAATTATTTCATTGTTTCTAGTCAGTAAACTAAGTCACTATTTTGCAAAGCCTGTGTTCTTTATGGCAGATATTTTAAAGGGAATTTTAGATCATGCTCCAGTGTTGATTGCGATTCAAGATAGACATGGTCAGCTGCTTCAAAATAGTCAAAGTTATCAACATTTTTTTTCTGATTCTGGAGCAAAATTTGAACATAATCAAAATTTCTCACAGATTTTAAACTGGGGTAATAATGATGATGGGCAGTCTAATGTTTTGAGAGAAAATTTGATGGATATTCCTATCAATCATGAATTAAAAACTTTACGCGCCTTACACTTTCCTATTTCTCTGGATCGTCAGGGAAAACCAAGTTTGATTTGTTGTATCGCTGAAGACATCACCGAAAAGCATCAGATAGAGCAAAAGCTAGAATCCAGTGAAAAACAGATGCAAATGGTTTTACAAGGTGCTTCTTTAGGATTTTGGGATTGGGATTTTTTGACCGGAGCCCATGATGTGGATCTGATTTGGAAACAACAGTTGGGTATTAGTGGGCCTGAACTGGAATATTCTATTAATGATTGGGATAAAAGAATACACCCTGAAGATAGACAGGCAACTATTGATGTAGTCCAGGATGCTATTGCTAAAAAAATAAATTATACGGTGGAGTTCCGTATGAAGCATTCATCAGGTCATTGGATCTGGATTCAAGGATCGGGCGCTGTAGTTGAATGGGATGAAAAGGGTAAGCCTTTAAGACTCTGTGGTACTCACCAGGATATTAGTCACCGAAAACGCAGTGAAGAAGAGCTACTTTTTTTAGCTAACTATGATCATCTGACACATTTGCCTAATCGTAATTTACTGCAAGAAGAAATCAAGCTTTTATTAAATCATAAATGCCTTTCAAATAATCAGTTAGCGCTATTCTTTATTGATCTTGATAATTTTAAAATGGTCAATGATACTTATGGCCATGATTTTGGTGATTTATTGCTCATTAATGTAGCAGGAAAAATTAAACGGATAATTCGTGATGAAGATGTGCTTGCACGTTTTGGTGGTGATGAATTTGTTTTGGTGATTAATGATGCAAATAATCTGGATTCATTATCTGTGATTGCACAAAAAATTATTAATATAATGAAAGAACCTGTCATTTTAAAAAAACAGGCGATTTATTCTGGCGTTAGTATTGGTATAAGTGTTTTTCCACATGATGGTGATAATTTTAGTCTATTGTTAAGAAATGCTGACACTGCAATGTACAAAGCTAAAGGTGCAGGTCGAAATCAATTTTGTTTTTATACTTCACAAATGAATGATGAAATTCAGCACCATCTGAATATCGCTTCGCGTCTTCAAAAAGCTTTGGAAAACAATGAAAATACCAATGAATTGTATATGGTGTACCAACCTCAGGTTGATCTACAAACTGGAAAAATAAAAAGCTGTGAAGCATTATTACGTTGGGAAGATCCTGCTAAAGGAATTATTTCACCAGCAGAGTTCATACCGATTGCTGAAAAATCCAGTTTGATTATTGATTTAGGTGATTGGGTTTTTGATCAGGTTTGTAAGCAACGCAAAGAGTGGCGGGATATTGGTATTGATGATTTACGGGTTGATGTTAATCTATCCAGCAGACAGTTTTCTGATACGGCTGCCGTGAACAAAGTTCGTGCTATTATGAAAAAATATCAGTTAGAAACCAATGATATTGGTATTGAGTTGACTGAAAGTGCATTGATTGATGGTGATGAATATACCACCACTTCAATTTATGAATTTCGAGAAATGGGTTTTGAGATATCATTGGATGATTTTGGTACGGGCTATTCTTCTTTAAGTTATATAAAACGTTTTCCTATTAGCAATATTAAAATTGATCGTGCCTTTATAATTGATGCCCCTCACAAAACTGATGATGCAGCCATTGTTCGGGCAATTGTTGCAATGGCTGAATCACTGGAACTTAATGTAATTGCTGAAGGCGTTGAAACAGAAGCTCAGTATCAGTTTCTTCTACAAAGTGGTTGTCAGTATATTCAAGGTTATTATTTTTATAAACCAATGCTTGCCAATGAATTATTAAAAGTCTTGAATGAACCTTCCAATTGAATCTTTAAAAGATTCAGCTAGCAGACTATTCTTATGCCTCATTACCTCATATAATAATGAGCTTCTAGATTAATTATTTATGAATCAACAGTTAGTGATTTATACACTGAGACTGTTGCTTGTTTACTACCGACTTTTTTAAGGATTTTTTATGCCTGAATATCGTTCAAGAACTACTACTGCTGGCAGAAATATGGCTGGTGCAAGAGCTTTATGGCGTGCAACTGGAATGAAAGACGATGACTTCCAAAAGCCAATTATTGCAATTGCCAATTCATTTACTCAATTTGTGCCTGGTCACGTTCATTTGAAGGACATGGGTCAGTTAGTTGCCCGAGAAATTGAAAAAGCAGGTGGCGTGGCAAAAGAATTCAATACTATTGCCGTTGATGATGGTATTGCTATGGGTCATGATGGCATGTTGTATAGTTTGCCATCAAGAGAAGTCATTTCAGATGCAGTTGAATATATGTGTAATGCTCATTGTGCCGATGCATTAGTCTGTATTTCAAATTGTGACAAAATTACCCCGGGAATGTTAAATGCTTCTCTGCGTTTGAATATACCCGTTATCTTTGTTTCGGGCGGCCCTATGGAATCGGGTAAGGTCGTTATGAATGGTAAAGAAGTCCACCTTGATTTGGTTGATGCCATGGTTTCTGCTGTGGATGATAATGTCTCTGATGAAGATACGGACATAATGGAACGTTCCGCTTGTCCGACTTGTGGCTCATGTTCTGGTATGTTTACCGCGAATTCTATGAATTGTTTGACGGAAGCTCTGGGCTTATCATTACCTGGAAATGGTTCATTACTAGCGACACATGCGGATAGAAAAGAGCTTTTTCTAGAAGCAGGACGTCGAATTGTAGACTTGGCAAAACGCTACTATGAACAAGACGATGAGTCAGTTTTACCTAGAAATATTGCGACTTTTGAAGCTTTTGAAAATGCCATGTGTCTTGATATTTCTATGGGGGGGTCAACGAATACCATTTTGCATCTTCTTGCAGCAGCTCAGGAAGGTGAAGTACCTTTTACAATGGATGATATCGATAGACTTTCAAGAAAAGTGCCGAATCTATGTAAAGTGGCACCAAGTACTCAGAAATACCATATGGAAGATGTCCATCGAGCAGGTGGTGTGATGGCTATTATGGGGGAGTTATCAAGAGCCGGTTTACTCAATACTGAAGTGAATATGATTCATAGTGACTCCATGGCAGCAGCGATTGCTCAATATGATATTACGGTTTCCGAAAGTGATGAGATCAAGCAAATGTTCCGCGCAGGACCAGGTGGTGTACCGACTCAAGAAGCGTTTAGCCAAGAAAAGCGTTGGGAAAGTCTGGACGATGATCGCAGTGATGGATGTATTCGAAATAAAGAAAATGCCTATAGTCAGGATGGTGGCTTAGCTGTTCTTTATGGAAATATTGCTGTGGATGGTTGTGTTGTTAAAACCGCAGGTGTTGATGATTCTATACTCTGTTTTACGGGCCCGGCAAGAATTTTTGAAAGTCAGGATTCATCCGTTGCTGCCATTTTAAATAATGAAATCAATTCAGGTGATGTAGTTATTATTCGTTACGAAGGCCCTCGTGGTGGACCGGGTATGCAGGAAATGCTTTATCCCACTAGCTATCTGAAGTCTAAAGGTTTGGGTAAGGCTTGTGCTTTATTAACAGATGGCCGTTTTTCAGGTGGAACATCAGGATTATCTATAGGACATGCTTCTCCTGAAGCTGCAGAAGGCGGTGCAATTGGATTAATTGAAGAAGGGGATTTAATCGAAATTGACATCCCTAATCGAAAAATTGATGTTAAAGTCAGCGATGAAGTCTTAGAGCAACGTCGAAAAGATATGGATGCTAAAGGTGATAAAGCCTGGCAGCCAGAAAATAGAGCTCGTCATGTGAGTCAGGCCTTACAGGCTTATGCTGCAATGACCACCTCTGCATCACGTGGCGCTGTTCGTGACGTTTCTCAATTAAAACGAAAGTTTTAATTTGAAGTATTGATATGCTAATAACTCATTGCTTATATGGGGTGGGTTATTGCTATCATCCCATGACATGAGTACAAATCAATCATGATAGTTTAGGTAGACTGCTTATTATTTAATCTTTTTTTACCTCTTTTATTTTTAATTAAACTGGCAGTTTAATTTTTTTGTGCCACAATATGTAGTATAAATATAAATTAAGGATACGACATAGGGGTAAGTATGGCATCTTTAGCAGAAGTTGAACGTCGTGAACACCCGAGACATCCCATTAGCCTTGAAGTTTTTGTCTCACCTCTCAAGGTAACCAACACCCGTTTAGAATCTAAAATCATCAATATGAGTTTATTGGGCTGTGCTATTGAGCCAAATTCGTATGATTTTAGAGAAAACGAAAAATTGGCGATATGCTTTGTGGCATCAAGAGAACAATGTTCCATGTCTACGATCATTAAAGCAGAAGTGGCTCATATTTGCGAAGAATATATTGGTTTGTGTTTTGAATCGATGGGTGATGAAGTGATCGAGCTTCTAAGAGAGCTATTAAAAGAAGCTAAATATTTTTAAAATCAGTGGAGTCGTAGAGACAAGTAACACCTTGCTTCTACAACTGCATACTAATAAGGTCCTACAATCTATTCCAGTTTGCTTTTTTCTGACCTGAGCGAAGTTTTGGAAAAATCAATCCAAGGATCATTCCTCCAAATAAAACTCCAGCACCTGTCATAAACCATTCTTGATCGGTATTGTCTTCTAATGTTTGATATTCTTGCTTCATTAAGCGGTTTTCAGCTTCTATCTTGACCAAATCATTTCTAAGTTGATCATTTTCAGCTTCAAGTTGCATAGGACGTGCTGCAATTTTTTTAAGTTTTGTTAGCTCAACATTTAATTTTTCTTTGTTATTAAGTAACTTGTTTTCTGATTTGCTGAGTTTGTCTCGTTCTGCTTTTACCGTACTGAGTTCCGTTGACATTGCATCATATTTCTCTTTCATTTGAGCAACATCCTGCTGTGCTTTGTCTAATAAAGTTCTTGCTACTGGAGTGTTGATGAGGAAACGACTTAAAACCCAACCTTCAACACCCTGGGGTGTTCTTGCATGAGTATAGCCAGAGTCTTCTGCTAAAATTGTCAGTGGTGTTCCACTTTTGATGATTTTAATTATTTTAAAACCATTGCCTTTACCAGAACGCATATTAATGACGAGTTCATCACTGACATAGCGTACTTTTGCTACTGTAACGGAACTAAAGAATAGGGAAAAAAGAGTAATAATAGTCAAAAGAAGCGTGTTTTTACGTGAAATATCCATATTGAGTCCTTAGAGGATTAAATAATAAAATAAATGATAACTGCTGGAACTTATGTTTTGAAAAAAGTTATTTTATTGTCAAAATAATTAAAGCGCTATTATCCTAAATTCTTCAACAGTATTCCACTAATCGATTGCTTCAAGTAGATATTCAGAGGGATCAGAATAAAAAAACAAACCAATTTGGCTGCCTTCTATTCGAGTGATTTTTGCTGCAATAGCAAAACTGTTCTTGCTGTGGTTTATTGGTAGATAGAGATTGACATCATCCAGTTTGGAAAAGGTGGCGCCAGAGACATGATCTAATAACATACCACCCTGGCCAATATTGATCGCTGTCCCCTTGGCTGTTTTTTGGTTGGAAAGCTCTATGCTGACGGGAAAGTTAACTCTGATTCTACTACATGCTCGTTTATCGTGGGTGAGGGGCATTTTTTATCTTAATCCTAATAAAAGTGTGTGATAGCAACAAGCTTGAAGCTCATACCGTAATTTGGTTTATCACATAATGAAAGTTGATTCTTATTTCCTAATAATAGACTACCATAATTGATTTATCATCTTTGGGAAGTGATTATTCTGCATAATTGAAAAAACATTCTCTATGTCTATACTAAATATAATTCTTGATGTTTAGCATGTTTTTATCGGTCAAAAATTCAGTAATTGCCATAATACAATGCTTGGTTATTAAGAAAAATGATGTACCAATATTTGTCTAGATTTTTATTGAATATTTTAATAGGTAAGTATCGATTTCCTAGAGAAGAAGAACGAATCTTTATGTTCCTTGATTTACAAGATTCAACAACCTATGCAGAAAAATTAAAACAACAAAAAGAATACTACATTAACAAATATGGTTTTTATCCTGAATTCAAAGCAGGAGTTAATATGGGAGGCGTCACTATTGCAGAAATTGGTAATATTAACTGTGTATCCACTGCCAATAAAAAGGCAAAGGTTTGTAAAAGATAAAACAGCTTAGTCAGGTATAAATATACAATGGAAATAATTAATGTTCTGAAAATATCAACCCTATCTCATTTTATGTCAGATGATGAGCTTGCTTTATTGGTTGATTCCTATGAAATGATAAGTTATAGCAGTGGTTCAGTTATTTTTTCAGAGGGTGATATCTCAGAAAAAATGTTTATTCTAGTGTCTGGTATGGTTGAAATTACTCAGCATATGGGAGTTGGTGAACGTGAGCTGAAAATTCTTAACATTGGTGAGTGCTTTGGTGAAATGGGGCTCATTACAGGAGAAACTCGTTCAGCCAGTGCTTTGGCTAAAACAGACGTACAAACACTTGCTCTATCACATGAGAAATTTAATAACTTACTGGATAACCATCCTAAGTTTTCCAAGAGTTTTTTAAAATTGTTGGTTGAACGAATAAAACACAGTGAACAGACTTCAAATAATTATATTTTGGATGCTTATCATACAGTGCTTTTATCTTTGTCTAATCTTGCAGAAGCCAGAGACAACGAAACTGGCTCGCATCTTTTTCGTGTTCGAGAGTATTGTAAAAAACTGGCTCAAGAACTCAGTATACAAGGTTACTTTCAAGATACCATTACCCCTTTATTTATAGAAAATATTTACATTGTTTCCCCTATCCATGATATAGGTAAAGTTGCTATTGCCGATAATATCCTTCTTAAGCCGGGTAAACTTGATGAGGATGAGTTTTCTATCATGAAGAAACATGCTAAATATGGCGGGGATATTTTGAACAAACTCATGGAAGAAATTGATTTTCCAACATTTAAAATGGCCTATAATGTGGCCAATCACCATCACGAACGATTTGATGGTTCAGGGTATCCCGATGGTTTGAAAGGGAATGATATTCCTCTTGAAGCTCGCATTATGACTGTCTCAGATGTTTTTGATGCTTTATTGACTAAACGAGTCTATAAACCTGCATTTGATCAAGAGACAGTGAAGAAAATTGTTCAAGAGGAAAATGGAAGACTATTTGACCCAATTATTGCTGGTATTTTGTTAGATCAATTTGATGAATTTATTGCGATTTATGAAAAATATGCAGACTAGTTTGATTCCTGAATCATGAGCATGAGGAATAAGTGACAAACAAGCCTGCTTTGTTATAAAACTTTTACTCGGGCTTAAACTTGATAATGTTTAACCAGCTCTTCCATGTCATTTGAAAGAACGTTCATTTGACTGCTGGATTCTTTGAGCTGTTCAATGTTTTCTACAATCTGTGAACCAATGTCTTTAATAGCAACTACATTTATATTCACTTCTTCAACAACAATACTTTGCTCTTTGGTTGCAGCTGCATTTTCCTGACTCATGTGATTAATTGAGTTGAGCTCTGTAACAATAGTATTTAGAGTGTTACCAGCCTGGCCAATATGAGAAACATTGTCTGTTACACCATCTTTTCCTTTACCAATCGCGTCAATTGCTTTATCAGAACCACTTTGTAGACTGGTGATCATTGTTTCAATTTCACTAATTGATTCCTGAGTTTTTTGAGCCAGGGTGCGAACTTCATCTGCTACGACGGCAAAGCCTCGTCCTTGTTCACCTGCACGGGCAGCTTCAATAGCCGCATTTAAGGCTAATAAGTTTGTTTGTTCTGCAATACCTCGGATAACATCTAAAATTCCACCGATACTATTACTGTCTTCACCAAGTTGTTGAATAACTGAGCTGGCATTATGAATAACCTGCTCTAACGATTGGGTTGAGTGAATAGTTGTGTCAACAATTGTTTTTCCTTCATTTGTAATGTTATTGGCTTGTTGTGCTGCTTTTGCCGTACTCGTTGTATTTTCAGCAATATTCTGTGCACTTGCTGTCATTTCGGTCATTGCTGTACTGACTTGTTCAGTTTCTGACTGCTGTTGTTCAACACTATTAAAAGTATTTTCTCTTATACTTGAGAATTGTTGAGCATAGTTTGTTAGATCGGCTGAAGTGACATGCAGCTTTTGAATAATTGTCTGGAAGTCTGTGAGCATCTTATTTAAGATGAAACCAACTTGGGCGACTTCATCAGTGCCTTTTTCTTCAACTCTTAATGTTAAATTTCCTGTAATGTTTTAACAAAACCGGACAAAGAACGTGAGATAGATTGTGCAATTAAAAAAGTAAAACCAACAACAAGGAATGCAATCACTAAAGAGGCAATAAGGTTGATTCTTTGAATTGAGTTACTAGTAGCCACCAATTCATCTTCAATTTTGAGGTGAATACTATCTATTTGCTCTTCACTCTGATGAATGGTTTTACGCATGTCACCCAAGATCCCGCTTTTTGAATTCAGGCCTTTCTTTTCTGTTAGTGCAGTAAGTTGTAGGAAGTCTTTCTTGTATGCGTTTGTATTGCTCAGAATTTGTGATTTTAGTGTTTCATCAACTTTAGAATTTTTTATATCATCAATGAAAATCAAGAAATTATTATTAAACTTATCTATATACCTGGTATCTTTACGCATCAGAAAATCTTTCTCATTTCGTCGAAGCATTAGCATATCTTTTGCCAATTTATAGTCGGTGACTTCTTTAAGTAAAGTTTCTGTTTTATGTACTGAATTTCTTAATGTGCCTCTGAGTCCTGATTTAGGATTAAGACCAATTGTTTTACTTGTATCAACCAATTGATGAAATTTGGTTTGATAAGTTTTCATTATTACCTTAAGTGAATCATAATTTTCTACATCAATCCGATTGTCATTCAACAAATCACTCAATTTGTTGATATTATCCATCATAAGATCATAGTTTTTATTAAATTTATCCAGATATTTTATATCTGAACGAAGCAAAAAGTCTTTTTCATTTCTTCTAAGCATCAACATGTCTGATAATAACAAGTGATTAAAAGCCTGAGTTTCAGTTAAGCTGTTTAGAGTACTCACAGACCAGCGCATTGATACAATTGAAAGCAGCATTGCGATTAATACCTCCTGCAATTAATAAAAGCTTAAGCTTAATTGTCATTATTTCCTCCTTTTGAAATAGTTGTATTTACCTTATATGGGTAAACCTATCTCGAATAAATAATCTTTACTACTAATCAGTAATTGTTAATTCCTTGTATAACTTTAGTATAAATGAGTAAAAAAAGAGGTTACAAAGAGTAAAACTCAATATAATTATTATTGCGTAAGAAATTTCCTACAGATTTAAAGGAGGGATAATTTACTCATTTTACTCTGTGTTTTTAATATACAGAGGAGATGAATATTAGATATAATTCATATTTGTGTGGAAAGGTGAATGATTTTGAATATAAAAACAGTAATTTATAAGGGGCATAAAAAATATGATAGTTACCTTTATGTTGAGCATGAAGATGACTTTTCTCGTGTACCTGAAGTACTGATGAGTGCCTTAGGCAAACTGGAGTTAGTTATGACTCTTGAGTTGAGTTCTGAAAAAAAACTGGCTCGTGCTGATGTCAATCAGGTTATTTCTGCACTGCAGGAAGAGGGGTTTTATCTGCAAATGCCAAATGAATCAGATAAATTGGCGTTGGCCGGTGCAAAGCCTGTTTCAAATCCAATCCCTAAACTTTAGGGTGTCTTATTTATTCTTAAAATAATTAAACTGGTACAACCAAAAAGGTATTGCAATCATTTCCCCCATAATGGCAGGAATACTGATACGATTGTTATATAAGATAAGATCAGGATCTAATGGCCACAATAGCCAGATGAATAAGGCCAGAAAAAAAGCGGTAACATACGTTAGTGCAAGACAAGATAGAGCATCGCTGAATGTTCTTTCTCTTGGAGCAAGAAAGCGAGCCATGAGTAACCATTGTCCAATGGTGATAATAATCTGAATTGGTGCATTAACAGACAGAGCAAGAACTATGACTTCAAAAATGGTGTCAAAAGAAGACATTAATACTATTTATTAACAGTGTTTGCCCATCAAAAACTCTAATAATGCTTTTTGAGCATGGAGACGATTTCCAGCTTCATCCCAGACAACGCTTTGTTTTCCATCGATAACTGAGGCACTGACTTCTTCACCACGGTGAGCAGGTAAACAATGCATAAACAAGGCATCATTATTGGCTTGAGCCATTAATTTATCATCAACAAAATAACCATCAAAGGCAATCTCTCTACGAGCTTGTTCTTCTTCCTGACCCATTGAAGTCCATACATCAGTAACAATCAAATCAGAATTTGTAGAAGCTTCCAGAGGATCACGAATGATTTCCACATGATCGCCTGCTGCATCAAAAATAGTCTGATCCGGATCATAGCCTTCAGGACAGGCAATGTTCAATTTAAAGCCCCATTGACGGGCAGCATTAATGTAGGAATGGCACATATTATTACCATCACCCACCCAGGTGACTGTTTTTCCTTCAATACTTCCTCTATGTTCCTGGTAACACTGCATATCAGCTAATAATTGACAAGGATGATACATGTCAGTCAGAGCATTAATAACGGGAACCGATGAGTACTGAGCAAAAGTTTCTAATTTTTCATGCTCAAAAGTACGAATCATAATGATGTCGACCATTTGAGACAAGACACGCGCACTGTCTTCAATCGGTTCACCACGACCGAGTTGAGTATCTCTAGGCGATAGAAATAATGCACCGCCACCAAATTGGACCATACCGGTTTCAAAGGAAACTCGAGTTCGAGTGGATGATTTTTCAAAAATCATCCCCAGCATACGGTTTTTTAATGGTTCGTAAATATCACCTGCTTTTTGCATTTTTTTCAGAACAATCGCACGATCGGTCATTTTTTTCAGTTCATCACTGGAAAAATCCATTAAAGTTAAAAAGTGGCGTAATTTATTTTCAGTTGTCATTTCATTTCTCTTTCGAGGTATTAGTTTAGGCGAAAGTGTTCTTTCCTTGTTCCGCCATACCTTGTCGTTATTTGTTGTATTCAAGACCAGCGATTAATTCACTCACTATGGCGATAATTTCATCAGCCTGGGCATTGGATGTGATTAATGCTGGTAATAAACGAATCACACTATCAGCGGTGACATTGATCAGTAGTTTTTTATCCAACGCTTTTTTAACTAATTCAGTGCAAGGCTGAGCGAGTTCAATACCAATCATAAGGCCTTTGCCCCTGATATCTTTAACAAAGCCGCTTGTAATGAAGTCTGCTAGTACTTTTTTAAAGCCTTGTTGAAAATAATCACCTAATTCTGCTGCGCGTTGTTCCAGATTTTGCTCTTGCATTGTCTTTATTGTTGCCAATGCTGCTGCACAGGCAAGAGGGTTACCACCAAATGTTGAACCATGGGTTCCCGGGACTAAAACTTCAGCTGCAGCACCCTTGGCAACACAGGCACCAATGGGAAATCCGTTGCCAAGCCCTTTTGCCAGAGTCATGACATCAGGCACAATGTCACTGTGTTGGCCAGCAAACCATTTTCCAGTCCGACAGACTCCGGTTTGTATTTCATCCAGAATCATTAGCAGGTTATTGGCATCACAAAAAGCTCGTATTTCTTTTAAATAACTATTTGCAGGGGTGGCTAGTCCACCTTCTCCTTGAACGGGCTCCACCATGATTGCAACAACACTGTCATTATTTGAGGCAGCTTGTTTGATTGCATCCATATCATCAAAATCAACATGAATAAAACCAGGGACCAGAGGCTCAAAACCTGCATGAATTTTAGGGTTACCCGTTGCTGACAAGGTCGATAATGTTCTGCCATGAAAGCTTTTATTCGCCACTATAATAGTAGGGAGGTCAATATTCTTGGTATGACCATAGCGGCGGGCAATTTTAATTGCTGCTTCATTAGCTTCTGCACCAGAATTACTAAAAAAAACGCGATCCATAGAGGATAATTCACACAGGCTGTCAGCCAGCTTTTCCTGATTTGGGATACCGTATATGTTAGAGGTATGCATCAAAGTGTTGGCTTGCTCGCTAATAGCTTGAGCGACGGCAGGATGACTATGCCCCAGACCACACACGGCAATACCTGTGAGTGCATCAAGGTAGCGCTGGCCCTGATCATCATAAAGATAACAACCTTCACCTTTGACAAAACTGACCGGTAACCGGCCATAGGTATTCATAATATGATCTGACACTGCACTTTCCTAAATCTAAATCCTTAAATAATGGTATTGGGTAGACTCATATCTGACCGTTTTTCTTTAAGAGAAAAATGCTTTATGACAGAATAAGACCCCAATAAAAAAAGCAGCCGGTAAGACTGCTTTTTAAATGTAGACTGATCATTATAATAATTTTACTGTATGATATCAATACCGAATGAAATGGATACTTGAATGCTGACCATAGAACAAAGAAATAAAGCCTATCTTGACTGGATACAGGAGTGTAACCAATTTCAATGTGATGATTATCTTCCCTTTTTTATTGATACCTCGGTACTGGGTTATATACATAAAGAAAAACGTAGTGCTTTTGAGTCCTTTGATTCTGTTTTTTTGTTCTCAAATTTTCAAAACCAGGAAGCAGTGACTTTTCAGAGTGAGATTAATGATTTTGAATGTCGCACTCGTGCCATTGATGAAGTGGCTAAAAGTTGGTATCAATCAGGTGTTATTACTTCCTGGGTTGATGAACAATATAATGTGAATACTGGTTTTAATCATCCATCTTTTTTTACCATCGAAAGAGCTGCATCTTCACTGCTTGGTATTAAGAAATACGGTATCCATGTGAATGCCTGGGTTGAAAAACAAGGTGAGATTTTTATCTGGGTGGCTAAACGTGCCAAAGATAAATTTACTTTTCCCGGAAAGCTGGATCATTTAGTAGCAGGTGGACATGGAGCCGGTTATCGTATTGAAGAAACCATGATTAAGGAATGTGCTGAAGAAGCCAATATTCCACAAGATATTGCTCAAAAAGCCAGGCCAGTTTCTTTAGTGTCTTATATTATGGATGTTAATCAAAAGTTACAGCAAGATAACCTGTTTGTTTACGATTTAAAATTGGATGCGGATTTTATTCCAGAAAACACCGATGGTGAAGCAGAAGCATTTTATCTCTGGCCCATTGATAAAGTATTGAACCATGTGGCAACAACGCGAGATTATAAAACCAATTGTAATTTGGTGATTATTGATTTTGCTGTACGTCACGGTTATTTGAAACCTGATGAACCATACTACACAGATATTTGCTCCGGCTTGCATCGTATTTGATAACAAAGTGATTTACTCATGAAAAAAACAATTCTAATTCTTTTTATAATATTCTTTATCACCTTCATGTTTTTCCGTGACTATAAAATTGATGGCTTAAATCCTGGAGTGGGTAAGTCTATTATTGATATTCATGTACACGTTGCAGGTCTTGGATATGGTGATAGCGGCAGTTTTGTGAATGAACAAATGCGTAACAATATTCGTTTTCCATTTTATTTGTGGTCTATGGACGTCACGGAGGAAGAATTAATTGAACATGGCGATCGAATTCTTTTTAAAAAACTTAGTGATAAAATTGCCCGCTCTGAAACCGTTAAAAAAGCCGTTATTTTAGCGATGGATGGCTTTGTGGATCACAATGGTGTACTCAATAAACAAGAGACACAAATTTATGTGCCCAATGAGTATGTGGCCAAAGAATCAGCACAATATGAAAACCTGCTGTTTGGAGCTAGTATAAACCCTAACCGAAAGGATGCATTGCAACGCTTACGTGAAGCAAAGAAGAAAGGTGCTCTTTTGGTTAAATGGATACCATCCATCATGAATATTGATCCTGCCAGTCCCAAACTGATACCTTTTTACCAATTAATGGCAGAGCTAAAAATACCTCTTTTAACTCATACGGGCATGGAAAAATCTTTTGCTAATGCGCGTGATGAATTAGCTGATCCAATGCGTTTAAAACTCCCATTAGAACAAGGTGTGACTGTTATTGCTGCTCATATTGCAACCACTGGGAAAAGTGAAGGGGAGGATAACTTCACGCGAATACTACCGATGATTAAAGAATATCCTAATCTTTATGTTGATGTTTCAAGTTTGACTCAAATTAATAAACTTAATTACTTGGCCCAAGCATTGGAAGAAGAGGGTATTAGTGAAAAAATGATTTATGGTACTGACTGGCCCCTGCAATTTTTTCCACTCATATCACCCTGGTATCATATTAATCACATTAGTTTGAAAGATGCGTTTCATATTGGAGGCATAAAAAATCAATGGGATAGAGATGTAGCACTAAAAAAGGCTTTTGGTGTGCCAGATGAAGTCTTCTTAAGAACTGAGGTGTTATTGAAGCAGCACTGATGATTCATAATTGAGGAGCGTGTATTGCTTTTACCTACCAGAAACGAACTCTTCCTGTATCCAAATGAATAAAATCAGAACGGCGGTAATAACCTACACCGCCAATTTTCATTGCAATAGCCGTATCACGTAATTGTTTGGTATTGACACCCACTAAACGAATATCGATGGCTTTTCCTTGCATATGTAAGCTACGCTTGGCAACACCATTACTCTTATTTCTAAGTTTTGCATTGGTTTTGGGTGAACGATAGCCAGAAATGACTTCAAAGGTATTTTCAACCCCCATTTTTTGTTGCAGTAAATACAATGCATCCAATAAATTAGAATCAATGGGATAGGTTTCTTTGGTACGAAAATCACCTAAAAATTGATTGATTTCTTCTAATTGAGATGAAAGATAGGATTCTCCATCATGATATACGACCGATAAATTCTGACCAGTATGAGTATGGTGAAAAGCAAGCTCACGAGCTTGATTTAATTGAATTTTTGAATCAATAACAGGAGTGTGTATTGCTTGAACATGTGAAGCAAAAGGCAGGGCCAATACCCCTGCAGTACGAGTGATACAGCGAGTCATGAACTGACGTCTTGAATGTTGTTGCAATGAATTATTCATTTGTTTTTGCATAATCCTGTGACTATACTGATTGATAAAATAATTTGACAGTTTTCAGTTCTACAAGTTTCAAAATAATTGATATTTATCCACAAGTAATGAAGCTGCTAATAAATGGAGTCAAGGTAAGTATAGACATGAGAAGTAAAAAACGACAATACTTTATATTAACAGCATTTCTTTTTTTGATGATTTTTGTCTCCAATGTACAGGCTTTTGAAAAAACCATCGTGCAGCAACAATTGCAAAATACCAAGAATGGTCGGTTAGCATTTGACCAGAGTGAAATTGCTGTCTTAGGTATGCTCAGAAATCTTTATGAATACAATGATTATCAACTGTTTTGGGAAAAAAAATCTAAGGTTGATGTGCTACTAAAGGCAATTAATGACAGTGAACAACTTGGCCTTGTCCCACAGGATTATCATCTTGATGAGCTGACCAAACGTCTTAATAAAGGAACCTTGAAAAGAATCCTTGGGGAAACAGGTATTGAGCAAGCTCAAACTGATATACTGCTGACAGATGCCTTGCTCCGTTTAGCTTATCATATGAACTTTGGTAAAGTGGTTCCCAGTACTCTTGATCCAGATTGGAACTTAAGACGTGAATTTTTGAGTAAAGATCCAATTGCTCAACTGGCTTATCACCTCAATTCAGCACAAAAACTTAAAAAATTATTTAAAGGAAGCCTCGAACAGGGAAATTTATATAAAGGATTGATTACTGCTTTAGCAAATTATCGTCAGATACAGCAGGGTGGTGGTTGGAATGTTGTGCCTTCGGGGGCAGTTTTAAAACCAGGAATGAAAGACTCAAGAGTACCTTTAATTAAAGCTCGCCTGCAAGTCACGGGTGACCTTCAAAAAAATAATATTAATGATTCAGACCGTTTTTATAGTGCTGAACTTGAAGAAGGTGTTAAACAGTTTCAAAAAAGACATAATTTGAATGTTGATGGAGTAATTGGTCGTGGCACATTGGAACAAATGAATGTGCCTGTGGAATCTCGTATTGAACAAATTCGTGCAAATCTTGAACGAATTCGATGGGTAAAACGGAATCTGGGAGATGAATTCGTTCTGGTTAATATTGCTGGTTTTAACCTATATTACTATCAGGCAAACAAACTGGTGTGGACATCACGAGTTCAAGTTGGAAAAGGTTACCGAAAAACACCAGTATTCAGAGATGATATTAATTACCTTGTTTTTAATCCAACCTGGACGGTACCACCCACTATCTTAAGCAAAGATATTCTACCTAAGTTAAAAAAAGATCCAGGTTATTTACAGAAAAAAAATATGAATGTCATTGATTCAAAAGGTAAGATTATTGATGCCTCTAAGATTAACTGGGCAACAATGACAGCAAAGACTTTTCCTTATATGATCCGTCAGGAGCCAGGTCCACATAATGCTTTAGGTCGAGTTAAAATTATGTTTCCTAATAAGCATTTAGTCTATTTGCACGATACTCCAAGTAAAAGTAATTTTAATAAAACAGAACGTGCCTTTAGCTCAGGTTGTATTCGGGTAGAAAATCCTTTTGAATTGGTTGAGTTGTTATTGAAAGACAGTGACAAGTGGAATCAAAATAGTTTTGATGAGCTTCTAGCAACAGGCAAGCTTAAAAATGTCAGTTTACCGGCTAAAGTGCCTGTGTTATTGCTTTACTTTACGACTCAAATTGATGAAAACGGCCATATACTTTTTTATAAAGACATTTATAACAGAGATGAAAATGTTATTAATGGACTTAAAGAGCCTTTTCAATTGGTTATACCTGAATTAAAACCAGAATAGTGATCATGAGAAGTTTTTTTGAGATAGAGGTTGTGAAAAGATTTAAGAAATAATAAATTCTGCCGATACTCTGATTAAACACTGCTTTGTATTGGCGTTTAAACACTTAATCGTATGTATTATTTTTTAGCTCGTTTTATTTAAACAATTTATAGGTTTTTGTGTCAGTTGCTGTTCGTAGGATAGACTTTAGTGGGGAAGGAAAGGCGTGGAATTTTTAAAACAATTTAATTTATCTCAAATAATCAATTCAGTGGCGGGTCGTTTGGGAATGGTCTTACTATTTGCCATTGCGGGTATGATCTTTTTTTCCGTTTTAAGTATCAATGAATTTAGTCAAGTTAAGCATAACCTTAATTTGTTTCAATCAGAAATCAACGAAAAAATCTCACAATTATCAAAGCAAAAACAGGATATCTCAAGCCAAAAAGCTACTCTCTCTTCACAAAAACAGACAATTTCAAAAACAAATATTCAGATTTCAGAGAAAAAGCGCGAAATCTCAGTTCAAAAAGAAGATATGATTGCTCGTTCATTTCAAACTGCACAGAAATCGGGCATTGTTTACTTATTGTTAGAAGCTATGGCTCAAGGTGAAAAAACGCTATGGGAATTCAGCTCAATTAAACTGTCCAATGGTGATGACTCTAAAATTATGTCGCGTTTTAAGGAGCAGAAAACGGAAAGAAATAACTTAATTAATGCGTTCTCATTTTTAGAACCTCAGTCAGAAGAAGAAGCGAAAGTAAAAGCAGAGTTTCTTGCCTATATTACATCAGATATTAAACCTGTTCTCAAAGAAGTCATTGTTTCTTTGATCAAGAGTGACTATGAAGCTTATAACCGTAGTAAAGATAAAATCACTCCAACCTATAAAAAGCTTTATGTTATTGGTCATAAATTAATAAAAATTATTAATGACCAAACAAAAGCATTTGACAGCCTGAGAGAAGAGCTACGTATTAAAGAAAATGATTATGTAAAGGAAGAAGTTGAACTGCAAAAAAAGGAAAGCAAACTTAACGAAGAAGAAACACAGCTTCAAGTTGTTGAGAAGAAGTTGAATGGACAACAAACCTCTGTTGAAAATGAATCTGCACAACGCTTGATTGAGTTAGAAAAAAACTTAAACAACTCTATACAACAAATTATTATTATTGGTATTTTTCTGATTGTAATTTTAACTGTGGCAGGATGGTTTATTTCTAGTTCTGTAACAAGACCCGTTAATGCCTTAAAGAAAAATATTAATGAAATTGCAAGTGGTCATGGTGATTTGAATCAAGAATTGGAAGAGAGTACGGTGACTGAGTTGAGAGATATTGCTTCAGGCTATAATCAGTTCATTAGTAAACTACGAATCATGCTACAGGATATTGGTGATAATGCCAACAAAGTATCCAATGCTTCTATTTCCTTAAAAGAGGGTGCAGAAAAAAGTAATGAGGTGGTGCAGGAACAAAAACATGAAACCAGTAATGCCTCTGATGCAATGGATGATATTGTTGCTGAATTTACGAAAATTGACAATGAAGTTTCACAGGCGGCATCTTCATCTGAATCCATTCGTCAAAAAACTCAGCAGGGTATGAATAAGGTTCAGGAAACACTGAGTTCTATGTCTAAGGTGGTCTCTGAAGTGGATAATACTTCTTCTCTGGTTGATTCATTGGCAAATGGTATTGATGAAATTTCTAATGCGATAAATAACATCAATAACATTGCATCGCAAACTAATTTGCTTGCTCTAAATGCGGCTATTGAAGCGGCTCGTGCAGGGGAACATGGTCGAGGTTTTGCGGTTGTTGCAGATGAAGTCAGAAGTTTATCGTTTAATACTCAGCAAGCAACTGAACAAATTGAAAAAGTGATGGATAAACTAGTCGGCACAACATCTCAAGTTGTTGATGCGATGAAACGCAGTAAAGGTTGTGTCGATGTTGGACAGGAAAATGCGAATCAAGTGGCAGTAGAACTGAAGTCAGTACTATTAGAAATAAATGAGATAACAGAAATTACCACTGCAATTTCTCATTCAACCAGTGCTCAAACGGAAAATACTCAATCGTTGAATAATAACATTACTCAGATTAATGTGGCGACCAATCAAATTTCTGAGTTAAGTCATAAAACAAATGAACAATCCTCCTCACTGGCTACTCTAGTCCATAACTTACAAAATTTGATCAATGTTTTTCAATCGTCGTGATCTCTTTTGAAGTGAAATTTTTTATCTGGATATAGGTGGATTGTTTTTTTGCTAATAAAATATTAATATTTTTTTGTTTTAACTCTTGTATTAATTCCTCAATATTGTACCCTGAAATCATGGATTGCTACTCTTAAATTTTAGAGATGTTTTTCATGAAAATTCATGCTTGAATAGCCTACCTTTATCCTATGTTATTGTTACTTTAACTGTTTTTATTAACAGATTTTAGCAAATAAGTAACTAACAGTGTTTGTTTAGAAATGTAGAATTATATTGAAATAATAGTGTCATATTTTAGTTTTAAAATAAGACTAATATATCGTTGGAGAATCATTTTTGCAGATCAAGAGTGAATTGAAAAAAAATATACGTGATCGAGCGGTATTATTTGTCACGCTATTACTTTTTTGGCTTATGCTTAATGGAACAATGGCTGTTGATAGCATTATTATCGGAATTTTAATTTCATTCAGTATTACCTTGTTATTTTGTAGTGGCTTATCTTTTTTTACTGAGTTTCGTGCTACTCCACAGGCCTTTATTACAGGTCTCTTTTATTATGCTTATTTTTTTATAGAGTTGGTTAAATCCAATATTAAATTGGGTGCAATTGTCCTTTCTCCATCACTACCAATCAAACCAGGTATCGTCAAGGTACGAACTAAACTAAAAAGTAAAATGGGGCGCTTGATGCTGGCGAACTCAATTACACTCACTCCTGGAACTTTGACTGTAGAACTGGATGGTGAGTGGCTCTATGTTCATTGTGTTACGGTAGGCTCAACAGATATTAAAGAGGCAACCGCTCAAATTGTTGCTGGTTTCGAATCGTATCTTGAGGTGATGTATGGTTGAAATATTGATAGCGATAGCAGCTACGTTAGCAGGGCTGGCATTTCTTATGGCATTGGGGCGATTTATTAAGGGGCCATCAACATTTGATCGAGTGGTTGCCTTTGATGTCCTAACCGTTGTTTCAATTACTTTTATAGTACTGAGTGCTCTGATTGAAGAGCGTGGTATTTTCCTTGATATTGCTCTTGTTTATGCGCTGCTTTCATTTCTTGGTGTGATTGCAATTGCTCGCTACCTTGAAGGAAGATTTTAATGAAATTTTTTTTATGGACTTTCTTTTAATGGATTCGCTGCTATGACATCATTCTTTGATTTTTTTGGTGGACTCTTACTGGTTGCCGGTGCTTCTTTTTTATTTCTTGGAGGCCTGGGAATTCTTCGTATGCCTGATCTTTTTAATCGCATTCAAGCAGGTGCTAAGACAACGACTTTAGGAACAATCCTGGTTCTTGCGGGAGCCGCTTGTTTACATCCTGAGTGGGGATTTAAATTATTACTTATTGGATTATTCCTACTATTTACTAACCCTCTTTCTTCACAGGTACTGGCCCGAGCTGCTCATCGTGTCGGCATTGAAAAAACATCAAAAACAACCGTTGATATGCTTGCCAAAGATTTGGGAGATAAGCCATGAATGAGCTACTGATACCCACTATTACTTTACTCTTTTCTGTGGCCATGATCGGTGCTGCCTTCGTTGCAATCATGGTGAAACAAGTATCGATTGCCATGCTGGCGGCAGGTTTAGTGAGTCTGCTGGCATCGGTACTTTTTCTGTTCTTTGCTGCCCCCGATGTTGCAATGACAGAAGCTGCTATCGGTAGTGGTTTGACGACCTTTTTATTTTTCTTTGTACTTGGACGGGTCAGGGGAGATCAGCGTGATTAAACGTGCAGTGGTCATTTTATTTTTGCTGGGTCTGGGGTCACTTTTTATTGGTCTTATGCAGGGATACATTCCCGATACTGAATTGAATCAGACTGGGCGATATTATGCTGAACATACGGCACAGGATATTGGTGCCGCTAATATTGTTACCGCCATTATTGTTACTTATCGTGGCTTAGATACCATTGGTGAAGTGACGGTTTTATTTTTGACCGCTGCAATTGTGGGAATGTTACTTTCAAGAGGCAATCATAAAGGTAAATCCCTGCAAAGAGAATTACCTCAGTCAGGGGAATTATTGACAACAGGAAGCTATCTTCTGGTACCCTTGATTTTACTCTTGGGTGCTTACGTCTTTATTAATGGTCATCTCACACCGGGTGGAGGATTTCAGGGGGGAGCGATTGTTGCTTCCGCTATTTTGCTGATGTTGCTCACTGATCCATTGCGCCACTTTAGTCATCAACTGATTACGGTTATTGAGTCTGTTTCTGGTTTATTATTTGTTTCTATCGGTGTGTTGGGTATTTTCTATGCGGGAGGCTTTCTGGATAATCGTATATTGCCCCTGGGTGAATTCGGTTCACTCTTTTCTGCAGGCGCGATACCTATTATTTATTCACTAATCGGCCTTAAAGTGGGTGCTGAGTTTAGTTCGATGCTGGTTAATCTTTCTGAAACGGAGGATTCATAATGGTTCAAATTGCCATGGCAACAGGATTTATCCTTATTCTTATGGGCTTGTATGGTGCTCTGACTAACCAGAATATTCTACGTATTATTGTTTCTTTTAGTGTGGCCAATACGGGCGTTAATATCGTCCTGGTTGCCATCGGTTATATTCATGGTCGTACGGCGCCTATATTAAATGAAGCGGTTCCTGTTGCTGAGGCAACTGCACGTATTATTGACCCCGTACCACAAGCGCTGGTACTCACTGCTATTGTTATCGGTTTAGGTATCACGACTTTGATGCTGGCTTTTGCTTATAAGTTGTATGAGCGCAAAGGAACTCTTGATATTTCTAAGTTTTCGGAGCTGAAATGGTAAATGTTATTTTCATTATCGTTATTGGTCTCGGCGCTGCATTCCTACTGGGACTTTTGCGTGAAAATTGGCGTAATACCGCTTATGCTCTAACACTTGGCTCTCTTGCTGCGATGGCATGGATAGCTGCTCGCTGGCTTTTATTCTTTGCTGTTGACGGAGGGACGGCTTTTGAAGTATTCACAGCAGGAACTGAGCCTCCTTTTGCCATTAACCTGCGTGTAGGTATTACTGAATCAGTTCTGCTTCTGCTGGTTATTTTCTCTGGTCTGCTATCCGCTATTTACATGAGTAAGTCATTATATAGACTGGGTGGTAGAGCAATGTCTGTATTATTGGTTTTTATCATGGCTTTGTGTGGGATCATTCTCACCCGGGATATATTTAATCTCTTTGTGTTTTTTGAATTGGCTGTGATTGCAACGGCAGGCCTTCTTCTTATTTCTGAAAACAAACAGGCACTTTCAGCAGGTTTCAAATATCTGATTATTTCTCAAATGGTCTCCGTCTTTTTATTGATTGGTATTATCTTCACCTATCATGTTAGTGGTAGTTTAAATATTGATAGTATCGCAGGATTGCCACTAGAGTCACTGGATATGATGAAAGGGATTGGGGCTCTGGCTTTCTTTTTTATGCTGATTGCCATCTTGACTGAAGCAAAACCATTCCCTGCTAATGGCTGGGCTTTAGACATCTATGAATCAGCACATCCCGCTTTTTCTGCTATTTTCTCTGCAGCAATGGCCGGTTCTGCCGCTGTTTATGCGGTGGATAAATTATTATTGATTGGTGGACAACAATGGTTGCCAGTCGTTACTGCCATTGGTCTGTTGAGTTTTGTTGCTGCTAATCTTCTTGCCTTATCACAAACTCATGATCGTCGTACCCTTGGTTACTCTTCAGTCGGTCAGGTGGGCTTGATTCTGGCAATTGTCGGTCAACGTGACATCTTAGGCGATAGCTATCTTTTTATTGCAGGTGGAATAATACTTTCCCATGCCGTTGCTAAAGCAGGTCTTTACTGGATGTCAGGTTTGATCAGTCAACGTCATTTAACAGACTGGACTGTACTTCGCGGACATCCATTGCTGATACTTGCCTTTGTTAGTTTCATTGCAATGTTAAGCGGCTTACCCCCATTTCCAAGTTTTTATGCAAAATGGGATTTGGTGATGATTCTGGCCTCTGAGAATCGTCTCTGGATTCTGGCTTTTGTTCTTATTGGTTCCTTACTTGAAGCCAGTTATTTATTTCGCTGGTTTGGTTATATCATTAAAAGAGAGAAGCCTGAGAGTAAAAATAATAGCTCTGAAAATAAGAGTCTTGATAATGAGAGTGCATTATTATCTCAGGCGCCGCATAAGTTGCTGGTCATTTTTTCGACTCTAGCCGTTACCTGGGGATTGGCCTATCTTTGGGGTGAACTCTCTGTCCATGATAATTTATTCTATGCCTTACCTCTGTTGTTTGCTTTGAGCTTCCTGTTACTTGATTGGTTACCTGCGTGGATTAAAAATACTCTAGCCATTGCTGGTATGGTGTATTACTTCGTCATTAATTATTCGCAATATGATCCATTGCAAATTATTTTTGCTGC
>JAPHSW010000142.1 GCA_026196615.1 Gammaproteobacteria bacterium
ATCAGAAAAAATAACATTTATTCTTACTCGGCACGAACAAGGTGCAGCTTTCATGGCTGAAGCTTATGGCCGTTTAACTGGCAATCCCGCAGGATGTCTTGGCACTTTAGGACCTGGGGCAACCAATTTAATCACCGGAGTAGCTGATTCAAATATGGATCATGCTCCCATGCTGGTATTAACTGGCCAGGGCGCTTCCACTCGTCAACACAAAGAATCTCATCAAATCATGGATGTTGTCCATATGTTTGAGCCCGTAACAAAATGGGCCACCTCAATATTGCACCCTGATAATATTCCAGAAATAGTCCGAAAGGCTGTCCGAATCGCAAGAACTGAAAAACCAGGGGCTGTATTGATTGAGCTACCTGAAGATTTAGCAAAAGAAGATACCAGTCTAAAACCCATTACACCACGCCGTTTTCGCCGTCCTGTCGCTGATGACAAAATAATTAATAAAGCCTTTGACCGAATCATTCAGGCTCAAAGACCAATAATCATTGCAGGTAATGGTTGTATTAGAAAACGAGCCAGTAAGCAATTACGACAGCTATGTGAAAAAACAGGTATTGGTGTCATCAGTACTTTTATGGCTAAGGGCAGTGTCGATATGGATGCAGATTATTGTCTATATACCATTGGCTTACAATCAAAAGACTTAATTGCCTGTGCACTGGATTCTGCTGATTTGGTTATAACACTCGGATATGACATGGTTGAGTATCACCCTCGCCTTTGGAATCCTGATGGGACTAAGAATGTCATACATGCTGATTTCCTTCCCACTGAAATTGACAACCACTATCATCCTGAAATTGAAATAGTGGGCGATCTGGCTCATACACTATGGATGCTCAATGAGCGTTTGGATGATTATCTTCAAGAACATTCACTCACATTTAATCTAAATCAACAGGCCGCTGTTCGCAGAGATATGACAGCAGAACTGGCTGTATATAAAGATGATATGACTGAAGATCGAGTAAAACCACAAAAAGTATTATGGGATGTCCGTCAATTCATGGGTGAAGATGACATTCTTTTATCAGATGTAGGGGCACACAAGATGTGGATTGCCCGTCATTATCAATGTCATAGCCCTAATACCTGTCTTATTCCCAATGGTTTTTGTTCTATGGGGTTTGCTTTACCCGGGGCTTTTGCAGCAGATATTGTTTATCCAGAAAGAAAAATTTTGGCCATCTGCGGTGACGCTGGATTTTTAATGAATGTGCAAGAAATGGAAACTATTCGTCGATATAACTCAAATATTGTTGTCATGGTCTGGGAAGACAATGCTTATGGTTTGATTGCCTGGAAACAGGAAAACCAATTTGGACGACATACTGATTTAGCTTTTGACAACCCAAACTGGGAACAATTATCAAATGCCTTTGGTTGGAGTTTTCACCCAGTTAAAAACAGTATTGATGTTATGGGAGCACTGGAAAGTGCCTTTGCAACTGATGGCCCATCCTTAATTGTTGTCCCCATTGACTACGCTGAAAATAAGAAATTAACAGAACGTCTAGGAAATATTTCTTGTTCAATTTAAGCAATGAACATTCAGAAAAAATATACGAGGTAGTAACCCAGTGATAAAAGAAGAACACATCGACTTAGTCCAATCAGGTATTAACATTGCATCTGGCTTATTCGTTGTCACACTTGGTCTCATTATCATTGCCATTATAATTACATTTATTTTAGATGTTACTCAGACCAAACAGGCCCTCAGACGAAACTACCCCGTAGTCAGTCATTTTCGGTATTTTTTTGAAACACTGGGAGGTTTTTTTCGCCAATACTTTTTTGCAATGGATCGTGAAGAGTTACCTTTCAACCGAGCACAACGTTCCTGGGTTTATCGAGCAGCAAAAAATGTCGATACCACCACTGCATTTGGCTCAACACGAAATATGGTGCTCAGTGGTTCTACTATTTTCGTTAACTGTCCCTTTCCTACTTTAGGTAAAGATGCAACGGGAATGAAACCTATTTTAATTGGTGAAAAATGCAAGCACCCCTTTCTAGCCCGATCCATTTTTAATATTTCAGGCATGTCATATGGTGCTTTATCCAAGCCAGCAGTTCAAGCATTATCACATGGTGCTCGAATGGCTTCTTGCTGGATGAATACTGGAGAAGGCGGTTTATCGCCTTATCATCTTGAAGGAAATTGTGACATCGTTTTTCAAATTGGCACAGCTAAATATGGCGTTAGAGATAAAGCGGGAAATTTCAGTGATGAAAAATTACGTTTAGTGGCCTCTCATGAACAGGTAAAAATGTTTGAGATCAAAATAAGCCAAGGTGCAAAACCTGGAAAAGGAGGTATTCTTCCAGGAGCCAAAGTCACCAAAGAAATAGCAGAAATACGAGGAATCACACCAGGAGAGGACTCTATCAGTCCTAATCGTCATGAAGATATCAATTCAATTGGTGAGCTGCTTGATATGATCGAGCATGTTCGTAAAGTATCTGGAAAACCCGTGGGGTTTAAAACAGTGATCGGCAGTTATGGCTGGTTA
>JAPHSW010000082.1 GCA_026196615.1 Gammaproteobacteria bacterium
GGCAATAAGTGTGACTAAAACAAGTTGGGATGGAATCCAACCTAGTAAAGCACTGGAAAGCCTAACCAGGCGTTCAGATGTTTTGCTTTCACTCATTAAAAAACCTGAAAAAGTAAATAATGGCAAAGCTAATAGTAAGGGGGTATTAGTAATACGATATAATTCAATGGGAATAACAGTGAGGTCAATTTCCTGATAAGTAAAACCAATTATGGAAACGGATAAAATCAGGGTAAAGAGTGGGGCACCAAACCAGGCAAATAAGAGTAAAACTGTTATTATGACGAAAAGCATTAAATTAATTTGCTCATGTTAAATTTTTACCTAAATTGGAAGAAGGTTAATTTTTAAATTGTTTTTGATCAATAATAACGAGAATAAATAAACTTAAATATCGTAAACCCATAATTGCAAAGCCTATAGGGATGATGCTAACTGTCACCCAAATTGGTATAGATGCAAAAGCAATACCTGCCTCTTCATACTCCATGAGAACAAGGTTAACACCAAACCAGGAAACAATAATACAGATTGTAGTTGTAAATAAATGTATTATAGCTTGAACATATCTTAAAGTTTTACCTGATAAATACTTTAAGCCCAAATTCATATTTATATGATGATTGTCACGGCTGGCAAACAAAGCACCCATCATTCCAAGCCAAAGCACTGTAATCCGTAAAAAAGTATCAGCCCACAAAATCCCAGAATCAAAGAAATTACGTAATAATATTTGTAAGACTGCAATAGAAAGAATAATCAAAAACATTGATACAAGAATAAATGACTCTATTTGTAATGACTTCTTGTGTAAAAGTTTAATAAATTTGATTGTTGGTTGAATCATACTATTTATTTCAATTTGTCATAAACTATTTACGATAGTCATTTAACAAATGTTGAACTTTGTTAACTAATTTAGCATCTAAATTTCCTGATTCAACCAGATTTTTATTGGCTTTATCAGCAAACTGTTGCCAGTTACTATATTCAGTTTCAGATGGCTTGACGAACTCAATTCCTGAATTTTTTAGAACGTCCAAAGCTTCTAAATTATTTTTTCTATTAGTCGTTTCTATTGCATCAAATGCTTTACTCATGACTTCACGAACTATGATTTGATCTTTGGGTTTGATTTTTTTAAATGCTTTTTGGTTGATAGTAAGGATGCCCAATGAGTAAAGTAAAGGCATATCAGTGATATATTTGATTTGTGTATACCATTGTAAAGCAATAGCCCCGATAGGTGACATTGCGACAGTGTCAATGAGGCCTGTTTGTAATCCTGCCAGTACATCACCATAGGGTAGGGGAATGGGAGTGACTCCAAATGATTGAAGAGTTTCTTGAGAAATTCTATCATTACTGGGTGACCAGACTTTTTGCTGTCTTAGTTGTTCAATTGCAGTTATTGGAGCTTTTGAAGACATTGCATATGCAAAACCAGATTCAGCCATTCCGAGAATAACAAAACCTCCATTTTCAAAACCCTGTTTAATGATTGGATCAATATGTTTACGAATATAGTTTATTTCTCCCTGATTTTTATAAGTGAGTAATAAACTAAAAATTCGATAATCAGAGTTTGCTTTTATAATACTTCCACCTGCAAGAGCTCCACCATGTAATTGACCAATACGAATTTTACGTAAAACAGCTTGATCATCACCCATAACACCACCAGGGTAAAATTTGAACTTAACACGTCCTTCTGTTCTTTCATTGATCTCTTTTGCACCTGAGCGCATTTTTTGCATCCAATCAGAGCCCTCAGGAGATAGTGAAGCAAACTTAAATGTTTTTCCATAAAGCGTATTGGAACAAAGAAATATGACTAGTAAGTAAAAAGTAAGGTGCGAAAAAGTTTTTATCATTTTATTTCCAATGTTAATTAATACTCAGAATTATACAAATTAAATAATTTTGAGTTGACACAAATTATCTATAAACTTTTTACAATAAATAAGATCCTTAAAAATAATCTGGTGATGAAGCAAGTAATTCTTGTGCTTTTTGTTGTGCCAAAATATTCATAAGTGTCAGGTTTTTAGAGTATGGATCAGCTTTCAATACATCACGTAATAGCTGGTCGTGTAAATTTTGATCAAAGATGAGTCGAGCATATTTTTCTGCGTAAAGAACCTTGGCAGTGAGATCTTTTCCATTTGTCAATTTGATTGCTTTTTTAAAGTGCAGTTGACCTGTCTCAGGTTTTCCTCCTAAGGCAGGTGGTAATAAAGTGTTTAATACGCCTAGATAAAGGTGAGCCTGACCATTTTTAAAACTATCGTTAATCTCTATGACTTTTTCCATGATAAGTGTGACTTTAGGTAATTCTGCAATAGCAGACATGCTGTCACTATGTGCTTTAATCCATCCAGCCCAAGTTGTTCCAAAAATATACCAGGAATGTATATTATTAGTATTTATTTTATCCATAAGTGAGGAAAATTCATTGTATTTAATTTTTCGGATATCACAAAAATCTTTACTCGAAAGACATAGAGCCGTTGCTGCATATTTTAATGCTTTTGATGACATTTTTTTTTCACGGACAGGGTCAGAAACAAAAATGCTTGAATAAGCGCCGTATAAAGTCGCACCTGATTGTAATAATTGTGGATCATTTTGTGAGTCAACTAAAAAACTGTCCATTAATAAAAGATAGGCTGGAGCACCATCAGCTACAGTTTTTGGATCATCAGAATTTAAAATGGTATAAGACAAGTTATCAGCCATTTTGCTGGTAGTTGATGAAATTATGGAAGAGCAAGCAGATAAAAATAAAAGTAAAACAGTAAAAACTGTAAGAAAAACTGAGCGTTTGAAAGGAATCATCGTCATGTAAGAAATTATAGGTAAAGGATTAAAAAAATACAAATGAATTTAGCCTAACTTATGGATAAATAACTCTTTTTACTCTGATGAGCACATATGTTCAATTTCTTCCTTTGATGGAAGATAGAGTTGCACATCTTTTAAACAATAAAGCTGACATGCAAGTCGCCAACCTTCTTCAATTAATTCATTTGACAGAATATTGGTTTCTTCAATAACGGGTTTATTACAATATTGCTTCCCTGATAAGACTTGAACTCGACATAGGCCACATATAGCCTTCCCACCACATTTTGAAAAAGGGGTAATATTATTTAGCAATAAATTTTTTAACAGCGTTTGCCCTCGTTCTAAGGGATAAGGTATGCCTGTTGAATCGGTTTTATCATATACTAATTTAAATGAATATTGATTCATTATATCGTCTGACTTGACTCGGTTAAAAATACCTTTAGCTCCTGTCCAGGTTTAAGGTATTTTTTTAAATTTAATTGGTTCCAGCGTTTTAAATCATTGATAGTTACTTTAAATTGCTTTGAAATCGTGTAAAGAGAATCACCGGATTTAACTTTATAGTTAATAACACTCTTATTTTGTATAGCTGTTGAATTTTTTTGTGAATTATTGCTTTTAATGGGAGTCTCATCCTTTTTGGATATAATCAATGTTTGTCCTATTGACAGGGTATCTCCAGAAGATAAGCCATTTAGTGATGCTAACTGTTTATGAGACATATTGAAGCGTCGAGCAATTTTCCAAAAAGAGTCACCTTTACGAACTTTGTACACAGGTGAGTTTTGGGGTACTGTTTGTGATGGTGCTTTAACTGGCTGATTAACCATTGAAATTTTACTGCTTAAAGGCACCATTAAATATTTACCTGCACGAATACGACTGTTTTTAAGGTGATTAGACGTTTTTAATGCAGACACAGAAATTTTATATTTACGAGCAATAACACTCAGGGATTCTCCTGAACGAATTTTGTGTCGATACCATTTAACTCTATCTTTATCATCTAATTGAGCTAATTGTTTTTCATAAAGTTCAACTTTATCAATGGGGATTAATAAATGGTGTGGACCATCTGGATCCGTTGCCCATTGTTTAAATGCTGGATTATATTGGCGTATTTCATTAAGTGTTATATTGCTCATTTCTGCAACAATTGATAAATCAATTTGTGATTTAGTGTTAACTAGCATTAAACGAGGAGTGTTTTCAATTGGAGTTAAATTAACGCCAAGTTTCTTTTGATCCTGAACAATTTTAGAAATAGCTATTAATTTGGGTATGTATTTGTAAGTTTCCTTAGGCAGGGGGAGAGACCAATAATCAACTGGTTTTCCTTTTTTTAGATTTTTTTTAATGGCTTTGTTGACATTTCCAGCACCCGCATTATAGGCAGCTAAAGCTAAAAGCCAGTCACCTTTGTAATATTTGTGGAGTTGTTCAAGGTACGTTAAAGCTGCCTTGGTTGAATGATAGACATCTCGTCGTCCGTCATACCACCAATTTTGTTTTAGACCAAAATACTTACCCGTTGCAGGTACAAATTGCCATAAACCAGCCGCTTTCATTGATGAATAAGCATCTGTCCTGAAGCTGCTTTCAATGACAGGTAGAAGAGCAATTTCTCCAGGCATATTACGTTTATTGACCTCTTCAGTTATGAAATACAAAAAAGGTGATGCTCGTTTTGAAACATCTTTAAGATATTTTTTATGTTTCAAATACCACTTCATTTGTTGCTCAATACGTTTATTGTTAATATCTGAAAACTGATAAAGTTCAGGTAAGCGTAACCAAACATCATTATGCTTTGGAGTATTTTCAGCATTATTTGTGTTATTGGTTAAATAGTCGTCAATATTTTTATTGATTGAGGCCTGACTGACCGGAGAAGATTGTAGAATATCGTGAGTTGATTCGATAATTGGGTCAACAGGGGATAATTGTTCAGATTCCTCTGTATTGATATCGCTTAAATAGTCCTTGTCAGTTGTTGTAGGATCATTAACAGAGTCATGAGTAAGTGAACTGCAGCCTTGAACAAGAAATAAGATAAAAATTAAAAAAAGATAAAATTTTAGATTCATATACGTGTGTTTTTTCATAAATATAAAGTGTAAAGCCTAAAGAGTTTATAGGATGGAGTCCTATTAAAACATGATTTTAATCAAGATTGATGAATCTGTTAATCTGAATAGCCATGAATAAACTGGATATAATTATAATTTAAGACTGGTATTATAGAAATTCTCGGGCTAATATCTGCCTAGATATCTTAGGAAATAGTTCAATTACTAAAAACCGTCTTCTGGCATATTTTTTATGAACCTTCAAAAATAATTGGCCAGTTATTCATAGTATCTGATTATTACATAAATTTATTAAAAAAATGAATAAAATAGACTTTATCAATGAATAAACGCAAGGATATCTTTTCTCCATTTAATATGAAAAAAGAGCCACAGCCCTTTCATTTTCAAAATCCATGGTTGATGGTACGTGAATGGTATTCAACAGACTTAGGTCAGGCGCTTTTAGTTAAGGAAAAAGAGTCTTTGGCTCAACTCCTGGATCAAATATTCGGGTATAATTTATTACAACTTGGTTGTATTGATATTTCATCGAATAGCAAAAGTTTTGCGTCTGACTCCAGAACATCCTACCAATTTATTCTTGAGTCAGTTGCAAATACTAATCAAGCCAATGCATGCACACAATTACTTTCTAACTTTGAGCAGTTGCCTATTCAAACACATTCTATTGATGCTGTAATTTTGCCTCATACTTTGGAGTTTGAACAGAATCCTCATCAAATTTTAAGAGAAGTCGAGAGAATACTTGTTGCTGAAGGTAAAGCAATTTTTCTTGGTTTCAATCCTTTTAGCC
>JAPHSW010000216.1 GCA_026196615.1 Gammaproteobacteria bacterium
CCGTTCACAAAAATGAGAATTAATCAAATCAAATATTTCCTGAAAGCTGCTGCTAATTTTAGATGCAAATTGATGTAAACTCAGACAAAACTGAGTATTTTGGGATTTGGAGCACATTTTCTGAATTCCCCTTCACTATTCTCCAGAAATTAAGCATCATCAACCTCCAAATTTTAATTTATAGATTGAAAAGTGTCATTGAAATACTTATCTTTAGCCCTTTTTGTTAAAAACATCTAGCATGTGGTGATATGTGGTGGCGAAATACAAAACAATATGCTATTTTAAATAGCATATTGTAATAGAGACAGACATTTTAATTAATCATGATTAAGTGCAATTTATCCATATACATGGGACGCGAAAAAATGCGTGTATCTGATGTCGCTAGAGAAACTGGATTAAATAGAAGTACGATTACGGCCTTATATAAAGAAAATGCCTCCAGAATTGATTTTGCAACAATTGAGAAGCTCTGTCAATTATTCCAATGCCAAGTGGGTGATCTATTCGAATACGTATTAGAAGGATCACTAGTTTCTGAGAATACACATTTAAAAGGTATCAGAACGTGAATATATTAAAGAATAAAGTCTTTATATTTGTTCTTCTACTTATCGTTGTTACTATAGGTTACTTTCTAGGCATAGTACCCCCTCATACACCTTCAGAAACCAGTAGCGGCAAATCAATAGCTACACCATTAGAACCCAAGAAACTAACGGTTGGATTTATACCAATTACAGATGCCGCTCAAGTAATTGTTGGCAGCAATTTGAAAGAATTTGAGAGACGAGGACTTGAGGTTGAATTAGTACCTCTTAGAGGTGGAGCACTTATTCTTCAGGCATTATCAAGCGGCGATGTTGATATAGCCTTCAGCAATTTAGCATCAGTCGTATATTACCAAGAAAATGTAGGCCCACTCTTTACTCTTTCTGGTGGCACCTTAATGAATAAAAAATACTCCGAAGCAGGCTTGGTAATAAGAAATAATGATGAAGATTTAAAAAATAGTAAATTTGAAAATAAGACTATAGCCGTCAATACAAGAGGCAACATTATTGAACTCGCCCTTCTTAAGTTTCTATCTAATAACGGTACGAACAGAAATTCAGTTTCTTTCATTGAGTTACCGTTCAAAGATATGGAACTTGCATTAAGATCTGGAAAAATAGACGCTGCGCCATTACCAGAACCATTACTAACAAAAAGCCTCAATACAGAGGGATTATATAATCTAGGCGATTATTTTGTATTAGCCTATGGTGAAATGTATGGAACAGGATATTTCACTACCCCACAACTATTTAATGATAAGAAAGAGCAATTTTTATTATTTAATGAAGTTATTAAAGAAATCACCCCTCGTATCAATGAATTCAACGATGTAATTATAGGGGCTATTTCAAAAACAACAAAAGTTCCAGAACCACTATTAACAGATGCAGGACGAGCTTGGTTTGTAGATACTCTTCCCGACACAGCCATTTCAGATATGAAAAACAAAATGCAATCAGCAGGGTGGTTAAAAAACAAATAATGAATTTAGTATTTAATTATTTGTATCCATAGAGATGCAAGAAATGTCACAAAGTGTTTCGCTGGAAATAACTAATTTATCCTTTGATTATGGTGAGCACCGTATCTTACGTGATGTAACTTTTAATGTTAAATCTGGAGGTGAGATAGTATGTATATTAGGACCGTCTGGTGTAGGAAAAACCACCTTGCTAGATATTGCCTCTGGAGTTTTAAAGCATGAGATGGGTGACGTTTATAGTGCTCAAAATACTTTACCAGTATTTCAAGATTATAGCTCCACTCTTTTACCCTGGTTCACCGTCTACAAAAATCTTACATTCGGACTAACACCTACTCCTGCATACTCATCAATGATTGATGAGGTAATTGAGATTCTAGAACTTAAAAACAAAGCAGCCTCATTAGTATCAGAACTATCAGGGGGGCAAAAGCAAAGAGTAGCCCTTGGGAGGGCGTTAATTAGAAAGCCTGATTTAGTGCTCTTGGATGAACCACTTTCTTCAATTGATGTTGCTACGAAGGGGCGAATTTTACCCAAATTTCATGATTTTATAAAGAAAAATAAAATTTCTTGTTTATGGGTTACACATAATTTGATAGAAGCAACATCAATTTCTGACCGAGTTATTGTTATAGAACCCGCCGGAGATATACATAAATTCTCTAATATAAATCGTGAAGACAAAGATATTACAAACGAACTGGTCAATGATTTAATGCGTTGCATAAATGGGAAATCAAATTGAGATTTACACATGTTGTTAGAATTATTGGGATCATAATTACCATGTTAATATGGGAGCTAAACTCCAGGTTAGGTATATATACCTTCTTAGCGCCCAATCTCCCATCTGAATTTTTTCCTAATTTTATTGATCTTTTTAATCACATATCAAACTACTCCCTTACAATTGACTACCTCAATGAAGTGCAACTAACCGTGCTCCGCACATTGGCTGCATTTTTCCTTGCAGCTTCATCGAGTATATTAATTGCCTTAATTGCAGCGCGAGCTAAACTTATTGATGACCTAATTTATATACCATTTGAATTCATTAGAAATATACCAGCTGTATCTATCATGCCATTACTAATCATTGCTTTTGGAATAGGTGGAACAATGAAAATTGCAGTTTCTTTTTTCGGGGCGGCATTCCCTATATTTGTTGCCTCAAGAAAGGGGTTTCGTGACATCCCAGAAAGCCTTCTAAGAACCGCAAAGAGCTACAAATGGAGTGGCACAAATCTTCTGTTTGGAGTAATGCTCCCTGCTGCACTCCCGGCTATTTTTGGGGGGTTAAGAATTGGATTATCTATATCATATATTCTAATAATTACTGCCGAAATGCTTGTTGGCCCCGATGGCTTGGGGCAAAGGTTAATTAGCTTTGAAAGGGAATTTAACTTTGTTGGCTTGTATGCAGAGATATTCTTACTAGGGCTTATAGGTGTTGTACTCAACAGTTGCTTAACTTTCATAGAAAAGAAAGTCATTTACTGGAAAACTGATTCTGAGTGGTCACAATGAAATTAGATAACAAGTATTTAGTTAGAGAAGCAAGTGCAAATGACTTAAAGGATATCGTTCGGCTTTTATTTGAATTAAAAAGACAATATGCTAGCTGTAAAGAAACTACTTTAGAAGAATTTTCTAAACATTATATTAGCTCCATATCAGAGGCAATAATTAATGATTCAAATATAATTTATGTCACCGCTCACAATGACCACATTATTGCCTTTTTAAGTGGCACAACAAGACTCACCATTAGAACTAATGGAATAACTGCAGTTATGGAAGAAATTTACGTTGATAGTAGCCATAGAAGAAAGGGTGTTGGAAAATGCATGTGGAACCACTTCACTAGGCATTTGTTAGACAACAATATACATTACGTAGAAGTAGTTACATCAATGGCTCACCCAGGACAAAGAGAATTTGCCAATAGCATTGGCCTAGAATGGTATTCATCCATACATAGAGCTACTATATGAAAAAATTCAATTATTCTTCATTAGACAAAATCACTTCCATGAGATTACTTGGTGATATCGTATGCTCGATGAATGACGGCGTAGATATGGACATAATGTTTTCTTTTAATGAAAACAAACCCAAAAGCATTTCGGCAAATGGAAAAGAATACTCTTATAAAAGATCTACAATCGCCTCATTAAATGGGATAATTATAGGCAAAGCTTCAACATATTGGTATGGACCTAAAAATATTTGGAAAACAATCGAGAACAGAAGAATGCTAACCGTCATCAAAGAAAGTGGCAGGTATTCAATTAGAAACATGGACAGAAACAAAATCAAATCGATGATGAATAGGGCAATAAGGGTCCATATAGGAAACAACGAAATATTAATCAGAGAGAAAATCTACCTTAGTAATTTAATATCGGCCACCAATAAGCAACCGACAATTTGTTTAGCCGAGTCCATATAAAGCTTTTGTAGGAGAGAGCAATAAGATGGCAACACTTCCAAATATAGAAGATTACAAAGAACTTATAGAGTATGTAAAAAATAACTTCTTTTTAACATCAGAAGATAGATTGTCAATAGTAGATAAGAAAAAACGACAGCTAGAAGCATTCTCCATAGCTATAAAGTTCCTAACACATCATCCACAAGATCCATCAATATCTGTGCTCGCAAGAAAATCGCATACAAATGTTAGTTTCAAAAATTTAGGAATATATGAGTTTATAGAAGCCACCAGAAATAAGCTTGATAAATGCAACACATCTGCAATAGGCATCCACTTTATCGACACGCAAGTAGGTCGGTTTTCGCGAATTTGGACAACAAACAATCACCCCACCGCACGAGAAGATCAGTTAAATAAAACACCTATTTACCAGTGGATATACAGCCACACATGGATGAAACTTTATTGGCACCTCTTCGGTAGCACAACCTCTCTTATCAACGCACTTCATGAGAACGTAATAAAATGGAATGGAAATCCCTTTCATATTAACTGGAACGACAAAGCAACTTACTCCAGCCAAGTAACGCTAGGTGACTTTCAAGAAACAAAAGAAATCATTACCTTAGCCAAAGAACTTTCTTCAGTTATAAACAATACCCTAGATAACTACAGCGATAAAATTTTACATTTATCCTCTAAGGCAGAAAGTAAAGGTATTGAGCTATTTGATAATGAACTATACAGAAATACAATTGAGGAAATAGCTGAAAGTGCGCATCGAGAGCTAGATAACTCATTTATATCTAAACGGCTTGATGAAATATTTACTATATTGAGGAGAAACATTACAACTGATGAAGAATACACCAAGCACTTTAAAAGTTCCATTAATAAAATCACATCGTCACCCCACAAAGATGATGAATTATTTACTAAAAGAGATATATCCATAAGAACAGATAAATTTTATTGGAATAAATTACTCCCGATAATTGAAGCACTTTATAGTGCGATAATGAACCATGGTTCCTTTTGTTCAGATACCGGATTTTGGATCAACAGAGCAAAACCAAAAAGCGATCTGACAGCTATCATTGTCATTGCATTTGACAAAAATAATGACAATGATGATGAATTTTTAAGCCACTTAAAAACATTTATTAATGATTTATTTCTCGAATTTCATGAAAACTTCATTGAGCCTATTTATGATGAATATATTGATCCAGAAGCATACCCTCTTTCCCTCCCGGCTAATATCGAATCAAGTGAATACACACAGCTAGCAAAAAAACTAAAAACCATACTTGGAATTAAAAAAGACTACATAAGAGACCACGGAATTGAAATTTGGGCTAGAAATGTTATTGCTCTTAGCAAGAAATCCATTCACGAAGGTGAAGAAACAAAATTCATATTAGGATACGGTCCTGCCTACTTGGGACAGGTAAGATGCAATATTTTTGAAAAGTCCCCTAACAGTCTTGACTCTATTAACTCTTGTAACACACAAAGAATTGATAAAACTACTCACTACCTTCGATCATACTACTCCATATTTGGAGCAGAAAATCGAATTTGTTGGTTCGACCCACTAGGCCACTTAAAAGGTGTTTATGAACGAAAAGTCGTAGATGAAGATGGCGAATGGCTTTGGGGGTGGGACGCAAAGAAACCTTCTTATGTAATTGCTAAAATACTAGGATTAGATAAAGTAGATATATATAATTCTCAAGGAAACATCGTTCTTCAGTATAGAGACGGGGACATTCGTGAAGGAATAGGCCAAAATAACATAAGAGAAAATATAGCTCCACTTATTAAGACTATTTTTGATCTATACAAGAGCAGTAATTTAAATGAGGACAACACTACTTTAATCGAAGGCATAACAAACATTGTATGTGAACTTGTAGGGAGATATCAGGAGTTAGCGATTGGCACTAGCTTAGTTGTTCTACGAGCAGATAAGGATAAAAAAAACTGGCCAAGATATATCGCAAATGAAAATGGAACCCTCGTCAACAATAGACAACCTTTCGCAAACCAGAAAAAAAAGCTTACCGAAGAGCTAGACAGATTCAAGCACAGAATTGCATCACAGCAAGATATATGTGACATTAGTAATATTGAAAACGCAGTTTCAAAATCAAAACTCGACACTATCCTTAACAATGTATCTATTTTATCTAAACTAGATGGTGCAACAGTTTTGGAATTTGACGAATTAGGACTGAAATGTCATCCAGCAATACAAATAGTACCCATTATCAACTGGGACCAAAACAATAGTGATGAGACTCCAAAATATAAGCCATTGGACATACTTGAAAGAACAAACCCCGAACCTTTAGATGAGAGCACCATCACATCCGGTTGTAGCATAAAGAACTCAAAAAAACATCAACTATCAATTCATAATCTAAGGCGGCTATCCAAGCTTCTTAACGGGACAGTTCAACCATCGACAGACGATGGCAGCGATGAAAACAATTGGGTATCTAACTTAATGTTCCTAAATAGCGCTGGAACACGCCACCATTCACTTTGGGGTATAACAGTAACAGCAGAAGAACCTCTTTTCACAATTACATTGTCAGAGGATGGTGACCTTAGATTTTTTATTGATGGGGAATGTTTAAAAGTAGAGAACAAGAAAAAATAACACATTAACCGCTTTAATTTTTAATCCAATCCAAATCTAGAGGTTCTACATATTCATCTTGAAAAACAAGAGATTTGTCATTTTCTATCCTAGCAGGAACTACAAATTCCGCTTCAACATCGTAGCTTAGCGTAACGTGAGGAACATAAAATTCATACTCATATGTCAAATCATATCTGCCCATGTAGTAATTATGGCGTTCAACCAAGCTTTTGGAGTTTAATTGTAACCGCCAATTAATCCCACCTATGATCTGATCTAAAAATTGTCCAGACTGTTACTTTTTAAAATCATTAAAAGGTGACATCATGCCCCATGAGAGAA
>JAPHSW010000226.1 GCA_026196615.1 Gammaproteobacteria bacterium
GGTTTGATCAGAAACTTTATCACTCTGAGTAAACCTATGGTGGTAAATCAGGAACTACTCCCGATTTAAAACCATATTATTCAGGTTCAACTATATAGATTTAATTGTATTCAATTGCCCTATCATAAACCAATAAATAATAAGTGTATTGCCAGGAGTTATCTGTAATGTGAAACAGATAAAAAGGAAGGAAATTAAGAACAGATAGATTTAAATCTTTAAAAACAATCGGTTAGAATACAAAAAGCACTTTGATTACGTATGAAATAAAAAATTACAATAATATCTTTCTCAAACAATCAATAAAGGCCTGGTTTTCTTCTGCAGCCCCAACAGTTACTCGCAGACAATTGACAAGTGGTCCACTCGTATCGGCAAGCCGCTTGATCAAAATACCTGATTGTTTCAGAGCTTCAAAAATTGCTTCTGAATTCATATCTTTGACTTTAAACAATATAAAATTGGCAGCACTGGGATATTGGATAATATTCTCAAAAGAACTCAGAGCTTCTTGTAGAACCGCCCTATCAACACAAATTTGATCGGTTTGTTGTTTCAAAATATCATCATGATCCAGTGCAAATTTAGCACTAAATTGGGTCAGAACGTTAATATTATAGGGTAAGCGGACTTTATCAAACTCATTAATCCATTCAGAAGGACCACTAAGCATTCCGAGACGTAAACCAGCTAACCCCATTTTAGAAACCGTTCTCATGACGACCAAGTTATTATATTCGCTAAGCATAGGCATAAAGCTATGACCAGCAAAAGCATGATAAGCTTCATCAACAACAACAAGCCCTGGAGCCATTTCAATGATATTTCTGACATCTTGTTCAGAAAATAAATTACCTGTGGGGTTATTTGGATAAGCGAGAAAAATAACTGATGGCCAATAGGTTTCAATTGCCTTGATCATTGCGGGCATATCAAGTTGGAAGTTTTCATCCAAAGGAATTCCCTGATACTCCATATTTGTAAAGCGAGCAATCATCTGATACATCACAAAAGTGGGCTCAGGTGCCATGACAACACTGTCTGGTTTCGCAAGCGCCATGCAAATGATTTGAATGAGCTCATCAGAGCCATTACCCAGAATGGACTGCATCCCTTCAGGCACACCCATCACTTGTTCTATTGTTGAAGTCAGTATGGATGCCGATGGATCAGGATAGCGATTCATTGGAATTTCGGCCAATTGAGACTGCCATTCCTGCCTCATTGATTCAGGCCAAAGATAGGGGTTTTCCATGGCATCAAGTTTAATCATATCCCCAGGATCGGGGACATGATAAGCAGAAAGTGAGCGAATATCCTCTTTGATCCATTGCTTAATCAAATCAGTCATTAACTTCTACTCCATTCGTTTTTAGTCACTGTTTTTAATTCGATATTCCGCACTGCGAGCATGAGCAGTCAAACCTTCACCACGAGCAATAACAGAAGCAATTTTACCCAATTCAGAAGCACCATCTTCTGAACACATAATTAAGCTGGAGCGCTTTTGAAAGTCATAAACTCCTAAAGCTGAACTAAAACGTGCTGTTCTTGATGTGGGTAGTACATGGTTAGGTCCAGCACAATAGTCACCCAGAGCTTCTGCAGTATAACGCCCCATAAAAATAGCACCTGCATGGCGTATTTTTGGTAACCAAGCCTTCGGATCATCAATAGAAAGTTCTAAATGTTCTGGTGCAATGTAGTTACAAACTTCAACCGCTTCATCCATGTCTTTTACATGAATAAGAGCTGCACGCTCATTAAGTGAAACCTGAATGATATCCTTACGTTCCATATCACCTAATAAACGCTCAATAGAGGCTTGAACATTATCCAAAAATTCAGCATCTGGAGAAATCAGAATAGGCTGTGCATCTTCATCATGCTCTGCTTGAGAAAACAGATCCATTGCAATCCAGTCTGGATCAGTCTTGCCATCACAAATAACCAATATTTCAGAAGGTCCGGCAATCATATCAATACCAACTGTACCAAAAACCATGCCCTTAGCTGTTGCAACATAGATGTTTCCAGGACCAACAATTTTATCAACCTGTGGAACTGACTCAGTACCATATGCCAGAGCAGCAACTGCTTGCGCGCCACCCACAGCAAAAACTTTATCAACACCTGTTATAGCAGCAGCAGCGAATACCAGTTCATTAACTTGCCCATCTGGTGTCGGTACCACCATGATCAGTTCTTTGACACCAGCCACTTTTGCAGGAATAGCATTCATTAATACCGATGAAGGGTAAGCAGCCAATCCACCAGGAACATAGAGTCCGACTCGATCCAATGCGGTAACTTGTTGTCCCAGCATCGTACCGTCATCTTCAGTATAAGACCATGATTCCATCTTTTGTTTATCATGATAGCGTTTCACACGCTCAGCTGAAACTTCTAAAGCATGGCGTTGTTCATCTGATAAGCCATCGAGTGCTTGTTGAAGTCGCTCTGTAGGAATTGACAAAACAGACATATCATCTGCATTCATTCGATCGAACTTGTTAGTATATTCAAGCAGAGCTTTGTCACCTTCTCTGCGAACATCAGTTAGAATTTGTTTGACAGTTTCCTGCACAGAATTATCTGAAACATTATCCCATGCCAGCAGCTCTTTCATTGATGACCAGAAATCTGTCTCTGTGGTTTCGAGGCGTTTAATATTAAGCATGATAAACTCCGATGGATTAGTTCTTAATTGACTCTTCTTTCAATTAATAACATTATAGAAAAGAGTCATGAGATAGAGGGTTATGGGTTGATCGCTTCAGCAATTCGCTCGATCAATTGTTTGACGCGATGATGTTTCATTTTCATAGATGCTTTATTAACAACCAGACGTGAACTGATATCTGCAATATGTTCCAGCGGTGTTAAACCATTAGCTTTTAAAGTATTTCCTGTATCAACCACATCAACAATACGATCAGCTAAGCCCACCAATGGAGCCAATTCCATGGAACCATAAAGCTTTATAACTTCTACTTGAATACCTTTTTCTGCATAAAAACGCTTTGCAGTATTCACAAACTTGGTCGCCACACGTAAACGACCTGAAAGAGGCTTATCTTCAACAGGACCTGCTGTCATTAAACGACATTTAGCAATATGTAAATCAAGTGGCTCATAAAGACCTTCACCACCATGTTCCATTAAGACATCCTTACCCGCAACCCCCACATCTGCAGCACCATATTGAACATAAGTTGGTACATCTGTCGCACGAATAATAACTAATTTTATATTGTCATGGTTAGTGTCAAGGATTAGTTTACGACTTTTATCTGGGTCATCAACAGGATAAATATCAGCATGAGCAAGCAAAGGCAATGTTTCTTTAAAAATTCTTCCTTTGGATAGTGCTATCGTCAGGGTATCACTCATCTCATAATCTCTTCTTTACTTTAATTATTTACTATCAAAAAGGCTTATCATTATAGATAGCTTGATTCTTTAATTTGGTAATTTTAACCAGAACATTTAGTAATGGATAGATATTAACTTGGAACCCTACGAATTGAAGCACCAAGTTGTAATAGTTTTTCTTCAATACACTCATAACCACGGTCAATGTGGTATATACGTTCAACTTCAGTTTCACCATCAGCAATTAATCCCGCAATAACCAAACTGGCAGAAGCACGTAAATCAGTTGCCATAACAGGTGCAGCGGTCAATCTATCAACACCTTTGATGATCGCTGTATTACCTTGTAAATTAATATTAGCCCCCATTCGTTGCAGTTCTTGAATATGCATAAAACGATTTTCAAAAACTGTTTCAACCACAGAGCCTGTATCACCTGCAATAGCATTAAGCACACAAAACTGTGCCTGCATATCTGTTGGAAAAGCGGGATACGGGGCTGTCCTAAGATCAATAGAGGTTGGACGTTTACCTTTCATATCCAGATTAATCCAATCCTTTCCAGTCTCAACTTCTGCGCCTGCTTCAGACAACTTATCTAATACTGCATCTAAATAATCTGGGCAGGTATCTTTTAACTTTATTTTACCACCTGTCACAGCGGCAGCGACTAAATAGGTTCCTGTTTCAATTCTATCCGGCATAACATTATGTTTAGTACCTGATAGTTTCTCAACACCTTCAATGGTAATCGTATCAGTACCTGCGCCGGTAATTTTTGCACCCATTGAGTTCAAAAACAAAGCTAAATCAACGACTTCTGGTTCTCGTGCAGCATTTTCAAGTATCGTTGTTCCTTCAGCGAGTGTTGCAGCCATGAGCAGATTCTCAGTACCGGTTACAGTAACCATTTCCATGACAACTTTCGCGCCTTTGAGACGTTTAGCAGTCGCTCGAATATAGCCGTTCTCAACAACAATATTAGCACCCATGGCTTTTAAGCCCTTAATATGCTGATCAACCGGGCGTGAACCAATTGCACAACCACCAGGTAGAGAAACTTCTGCTTCGCCATAGTGAGCCACCAAAGGACCCAGTACTAAAATAGAAGCACGCATCGTTTTAACTAATTCATAAGGTGCTACGTATTTATCAATGGAGCGAGTATCAACCTCTACATTAAGTGTCTCATCTATAGTAATAGAAACACCCATGCGCCCCAAAAGCTCCAGAGTTGTGGTTATGTCATGCAAATGCGGTACATTGCCAATAATTGTTGCATCATCTGCTAATAAGCACCCCATAATAATGGGAAGTGCCGCATTTTTTGCGCCGGAAATACGGATTTCACCTTCCAGACGTTTGCCACCAGTAATGAATAGTTTATCCATCGAGTACCATCAAACCTTTGAGATTGAACAAAACAGAGCATTTTACCTCTTATTTCAATGATAGTCACTGTAAATAAAGCTTTCTTGAAGTAAAAAGATAAAAAATTTAACACAATAGAAAAAGCTCTCAAACAATTTTACGATTACAAATCATTTGAGAGCTTTTTATGTTCAAGGAGCTTGATTAAAAGGTATTATTTAAAGATCAGCCAATTCTTAATTTACTGGCTGTTTCCCATTCTTTTGGAGTATAAGCTTTGATGCTCAGTGCGTGAATTGCGCCACTAGTGATCTGACTATTAACAGTAGCATAAACCATCTGCTGTTTTTTGACAGGTGATAAACCATCAAATGCCTCCGAAACCACAATGGTATCAAACATTCCATTATCACCATTCACAATCACTTGCGTAGATTCTAAACCCGCTTCGATTAATGCTTTAATTTCATCAGTTGTCATGTTTTATCTCTTTTTTTGGGTGCCCCAACCAATTTACTCGAATGAGACTTTATGAAGAATATTTAGTGCAAAACACTTAACCAATTAAATCATCAAATATAAGCAGTGGAATTTCATTCAATTCGCTCAAGGCAACTAATATCAATGAAAAGCTTGTATAGATTCAGTATTAGTTTTCTGAGTTTTGCCCACTTTCAATACTAGAGATGGGTAAAATTTCATTCAGACCACTGATACGAGCAATTTCATACATTTGTGCAGGCAGGTTAAAAAAAGAAATTGTCTTATCTTCCTGCTCAGCTTCACGATACCACTCCACTAACAAAGCTAAACCTGAACTATCAGATCGTTCAAGTTGTGCTAAGTCAATATCCAGAGTATCAACTCCATCAGAAAATAAAGATACTTTATTTTTATCCCAAAGTTCAGGTA
>JAPHSW010000213.1 GCA_026196615.1 Gammaproteobacteria bacterium
GGTTGTGACTGTCATTTTTTCTATTATAGGGGATTTGATGGAAAGTATGTTTAAACGACAAGCAAACATAAAAGATAGTAGTAACTTATTACCAGGTCATGGCGGAATATTAGATCGCATTGATAGCATCACTGCAGCGACTCCAATTTTCTTTTTCACCCTCTCTATGTTATATCCTTTGCATTGATCCTGACCTGTTATCTTAAAATTTGTAACAGAGATATTTATGTATAGAAAATCCAGCGAAATTAGATTTGTTTGATTTTGAGTTAACGAGAATGTCAAAATGATAAATGTAGCAATTTTGGGCTCCACAGGTTCTATCGGGACCAGTACCTTAGATGTTATTACCCGTCAAAATGAACGCTTTAATGCGTTTGCACTAACTGCAAATAAAAATATAGAACGTCTGTATGAACAATGCTGCCATTATTTACCTGAAATTGCAGTTATGGTTGATGAAGATTGTGCTCATGAATTAGAAAAAAAATTAAAAAAGAATATAGAAACATCTCATATTAAAGTCTTGTCAGGTACAGAGGCACTTGATGATGTCGCATCTGATGAGCAAGTTGATTATGTTATGGCTGCCATTGTTGGTGCTGCTGGCTTAAGCTCATCATTGGCAGCTGCACGAAGTGGGAAAAGAATTTTGCTTGCTAATAAAGAATCTCTGGTGATGTCTGGAGATTTATTTATGCAAACGGTTAAAGATAATGGTGCTACGCTATTACCCATTGATAGTGAGCATAATGCTATTTTTCAATCTATGCCTGAGAGCTTTACTCGTACTGCTGCAAGTTCTAATAATCAAGGAAGTTTGGCTCTTTCTGGCGTGACAAAAATCCTCTTGACCGCTTCAGGCGGACCTTTTTTAAATAAAACACTTGACCAACTACATCATGTGACACCCGATCAGGCATGTGCTCACCCCACTTGGGAAATGGGCAGAAAAATATCTGTTGATTCGGCAACAATGATGAATAAAGGTCTTGAAGTTATTGAAGCTAGCTGGCTTTTTAATGCCACAGCTGATGATATTCAAGTGGTTATTCATCCGCAAAGTGTTGTTCATTCTATGGTATCCTATAGTGATGGTTCTGTATTAGCGCAATTAGGTAATCCAGATATGCGTACACCGATTGCTCATGCAATGGCATGGCCTGATAGAATGGAATCTGGTGTTGAACAATTGGACATATTTAAAGTTGCCCAACTTAATTTTGAGCAACCAGATTTTGAACGCTTTGTGTGTCTCAGATTGGCCTATGATGCATTACGTGCTGCGGGTACAGCCCCTGCAATTTTAAATGCGGCTAATGAAATTGCTGTTGATTCCTTCTTAAACGGAGAAATTACTTTTACCCGAATTGCGGATGTTGTAGAACAAACTCTTGAGCAACTTGTTTCAAAAACAGCAACATCATTAGAAATTATTCTTTCTGCGGATGAACAAGCCAGAAGAGTTGCTAAAGAAATTTGTGCTGGGAATAGCTAATTGATTGTATTACCACTACTGCTTAGTGATTTTTTTTATTTTATTGTGAATGTTTATAGGGACTTATTGTCAGTTAATGGATAATCTTTTTATTATAATACCCGCCTTTATTTTTACTATTGCGTTATTAGTCGCGATTCACGAATTTGGTCATTTTTGGGTCGCTAGAAAACTTAATGTAAAAGTCCTGCGCTTTTCTATTGGCTTTGGTGCACCGATATTTAGTTTTAAGGGAAAAAAAGATAGTACTGAATTTATTCTTGCAAGTATTCCCCTTGGTGGTTATGTAAAAATGCTGGATGAACGTGAAGGTGATGTGGCTGAAAATGAATTGCATCGTTCTTTCAATCGCCAATCAGTTTATAAACGTTTTGCCATTGTTTTTGCTGGCCCCTTTGTTAATTTTGTCTTTGCTATTTTTGCTTTTTGGCTCATGTTTGTTATGGGGGTTGAAGGAGTTAAGCCTGTTATGGGGAAATTGGACTCATCTTCAATTGCCTGGCAGTCTGGCTTAAGAAGTGGAGATCAAATTGTCTCTGTTGACGATGAACAAACTCCTACTCTGAGTTCAGTTTATGAACAATTGCTTGAAGCCTTTCTTGATAGAAAAACTGTAACACTTAAGTTATCTGATCAACGTGAAATTAAATTCAGATTTGATAAAGTTAATAAAAGTGTCGAAGCCTCTAATTTACATGAAATTGTTGGTTTATCCCTGAAACTTCCCTTAGAAGAGGTCATTATCAGTGAAGTCACACCAGATTCACCTGCGGCAATTGCAGGGATAAAACCTGGCGATCAATTCATTGCTGTAGATGATCAGAAAATTGAACATTGGCGAGAGCTGGTGGCTTCAGTTATTAAGCGACCTGGGGATAAGATTAAAATTGAAATTGCAAGAAATGGTCAGAGAGAAGAGTTCTTCGTAACCATCGGTTCGGTTAAAAAAGGCAGTCAAACCATAGGACGAATTGGTGTTAGTCCCAAATCAATCACTCCAATACCGGATTCAATGTATGGAATGCACCAGTATGGTGTTTTTGAAGCAATACCAAAAGGAATTGAAAAAACTTGGGATTTATCAGTGCTAACATTAAAAATGTTAGGTAGAATAGTCATCGGTGAGGCCTCAATAAAAAATATAAGTGGACCCATTACTATTGCGGAAGTGGCAGGTCAGTCAGCAAAATTGGGAGTTGAAAACTTTTTACGCTTTTTAGCGATAGTTAGTTTGAGCCTGGGTGTTATTAATCTACTACCAATTCCAATGCTTGATGGTGGGCATTTGCTGTTTTATTTAGTCGAAATGGTAAAAGGTTCTCCTGTTTCAGATATGGTTCAGGAAATAGGCCTTAAAATTGGAGTGACATTGCTGGTTATGTTAATGAGCATTGCACTGTATAATGACTTCACAAGACTTTTAGACTAGCTGGAGTCTGTTAAAATGAATCAGTAGCTCAATGTATGCTGTATTCAATACTTCATATTTCACAGGATGTGACTTACTGAGTATTTTTTTGATTTAAATTTTTTGAATGGATTTTTATTTCTTTATCTCTTTTTTGCACTTTAATGAGCAAGATTAAGATATTAAGAAATGTATATATTATTATGACTGGAACTCACTTAATGAGAAGCTCTGCTTTATCTATTATTGTTTTTATAGGCTCAATTTTTATTAGTCAAGTGGCATTATCCGCCGAACCATTTATTGTTGATGATATTAAAGTTGAAGGGTTACAAAGAATTTCAGCGGGTACTGTTTTTAACTATTTACCCTTAAAAGTCGGTGATACTGTTGATAATCGTGCCATTTCAAAATCTATTCGTAAACTTTACAAAACAAGCTTTTTTAAAGATGTTCGACTTGAGAAGGAAGGTAATTCTCTGATTGTTTTTGTTATTGAGCGTCCTGCTATTGCCAGTGTTGAGTTTGATGGAAATAAAGATATTGATACAGAAGAATTAAAAAAATCTCTGAAACAAATTGGTTTTGCTGAAGGGCGTGTTTATGACAAGTCCATTTTGCAACGTGTAGTTGAAGAGTTAAAGCGTCAATATTATGCTCGTGGCAAATATGCTGTTCGACTTGATACAAAGGTAACACCATTGGAACGTAATCGTGTGGGCATCACAATTGATGTTTCAGAAGGTCGAGTCACCACGATTCATCAAATCAACATTGTTGGTAATAAAGTTTTTGATACAGAAACATTATTAGATGAACTTGAATTAACTACACCGACATTACTTTCTTTCTACACCAAAACTGACCAGTACTCTAAACAAAAACTGGCGGGTGATCTGGAAACTCTTCGCTCTTACTACCTTGACCGTGGTTTTATTAATTTTAAAATTGAATCCACTCAGGTTGCTATAACACCCAATAAAAAACATATCTATATTACAATAAATCTTGATGAGGGTGAAAAATATACGGTTAATGAGGTAAAACTGGCGGGTGACTTAATTATTGAACCTAAAGAAATTTTCCCAGTAGTACAAATTCAGAAAGGACAGTATTTTTCCAGGAAAAATATTACTCAAACCAGTGAATCAATTGTTGCTTTACTAGGTAAAGCAGGTTACGCCTTTTCAAATGTCAATCCAATTCCTCAGGTTAATGATGAAACAAAAGAAGTTGCTATTACCTTTTTTGTTGACCCGGGTAGTCGTGTTTATGTGAGACGAGTTGGTATTATTGGTAATACCAATACTTCTGATGAAGTGATACGTCGCGAGGTTCGCCAGTTTGAAAACTCCTGGATTTCAACAACAGATGTTGAGCGCTCAAGAGCTCGTTTACAAAAACTTGGTTTCTTTAAAGAAGTGAGTGTTGAAACGCCTGCTGTTCCAGGTTCTCCTGATCTGGTTGATGTGATATATACGGTTGAAGAACAGTCGACTGGAAGTATTAATGCGGGTGCTGGATTTTCTCAATCACAGGGGCTTATTTTTAACTTCAGTATTGCTCAAGATAATTTTTTAGGTACAGGAAATCGTTATGCGGTTGCAGTCAATACCAGTGATGCCAATACTTTGTATAGTTTAAGTGTCACTGATCCCTATTTTACCGATGATGGTATTAGTCGGACATGGCGCGCGACATGGCGTGAAACCGATTTAGAAGAAGAAAACTTATCAAACTATGCAACTGATAATATCAGTTTGGGAATTGGATTTGGTGTTCCAATTAATGAGTTTGATCGGATTGGATTTGCTCTGGATTTTGAGAATACTGTTATTGATTTACCAAATGATTTATCAGACACGTCATATGATATTCTTGAATTTGTTGCAAAAGAAGGAGATGAGTTCAATACCTTAAGGTTTTCTGCAAATTGGTCTCATGATAGTCGGAATAAAGCGATTTTCCCAACCAAGGGGGCATTGCAACGATTATCAGGTGATTTGGCGTTGCCTGGTAGCGATTTATCTTTTTACCATCTTAATTATCTTCAGCAAAGATTCTTTCCTCTAACAAGAACAACTTCTTTGATGTTAAAAGGAAACTTGGGATATGCAGGTACATTGGGTGGAGATGAGTTTCCTCCTTTTGAAAAATACTATGCGGGTGGTATGCGTGATGTTCGGGGTTATAAAACAAATACTCTTGGACCAAGAAATGATACTAACCACACGGTTACAATTAATGGTAGGACTATTACTCATATAGGAACAGATGATCCTCTTGGTGGTCAGTTAAAAGTCATAGGTAATGCAGAAATTATTTTACCTGTACCATTTGTTAAAGATTCATCAGCTTATCGCTTAAGTGGCTTTTTTGATGTGGGTAATGTCTTTGAGGAAGCTGGTGATTTTGATGTGGGTGAGTTGCGTTATACAACTGGTATCGCCGGGGCCTGGTTAAGTCCATTTGGTTTGTTAAGAGTCAGTATTGCAGCACCATTAAATGAAAAAGATGGTGATGATACAGAAGTGTTTCAATTTTCATTCGGGCAAAGTTTTTAGCCCGTTTTAACCAATAAAGAAACATAGAATTTAATCTTCTATGTTAGAAACTGCTTGATAATCGATAAAATAACAAGTAGTTTGAATAATGATAAAATTTTTAGGGAGAAAAAAATGACGATATATTCACGGTTACTGATTTTAATTGCACTTCTTTTTACGGTTTCATTTACTTACGCAGGCCAAAAAATAGCCTTTGTCAATCAGGCTAAATTATTACAAAAAGCACCTCAGGCTGAGTCTGCTCGAAATAAACTACAAAAAGAATTTGCCAAAAGAGATAAGTCGCTTGTTAATCTGCAAAAACAAATTAAGACTAATGCAACCAAATTACAAAAAGATGCGGCTATTCTATCAGCAGCAGAACTTAATAAATTAAAAAGAAAAGTGACTTTATTAAGAAGAGATTTAGAGCGTGATAAAGCAGCATTTAAAGAAGATTTAAGTATTCGTCAAAATGAAGAATTAGTTAAGCTGCAAAAATCTGTGCTTAAATCAATACAGACAATTGCTAAAAGCGAAAAATATGACTTAATTATTAGTGACGGTGTTATTTATGCCAGTCAACAAATTGATATTACTGATAAAATTCTTGCTCAATTAAAGAAACAGTATTCTGGTAAATAATTTTTGTTTAAAAGAGTCATCAACGGTTTAAAGAGTCATCAACCTGCAACGTTTATTGCTGTTGCTGAGTTAATCTATCTATAAAATAGTGACTCATTTTATCTTAGGTGAGAATACAAAAGTAAATGTCTATTTCTACACGACAAGCCAGTATAAAAGAACTGGCTGAGATTGTTGGTGCAAGCATTCATGGCGATTCTGAAGTGACAATTTCAGGTATAGCCACTCTTGAGCTTGCCAAAAATTCTGATCTCAGTTTTTTTACAAATCGAAAATACCATAAATATTTATTATCAACTGAAGCTTCTATTGTTATTCTACACCCTGATGATGTTAAGCATTGCCCAACCAATGCTATTCTTACCGATGATCCGTACCTGGCTTATGCAAAAATCGCAACCTGGCTAACAAAACCTGAAAACCTGAAATCTCAAATTGCTGTAAGTGCCATCATTGCAGAGAGTGCGACTATTGGTGACAATACGAGTATCGAAGCCCATGTTGTTATAGGCAATAATTCGTTGATAGGTAATAATGTTCACTTATCAGCTGGCTGTGTGATTGGTGATAATGTTAAAGTAGGTAACGATACTGTTATTTATCCCAATGTTTCAATTTATTCAAATGTTGCTATTGGTAGCAATACCACTATTCATTCTGGCGCTGTGCTAGGGAGTGACGGCTTTGGTATTGCTAATGAAAAGGGGCAATGGTTTAAAGTACCTCAGCTGGGTACCGTGATTATCGGTGATAATGTAGAAGTGGGTGCCAATACAACCATTGATCGTGGTGCAATAGAAGATACAGTAATAGAAAATGGTGTTAAACTGGATAACCTGATCCAAATTGCTCATAATGTGCGAATTGGTGAAAATACTGCAATTGCTGGATGTGTTGGTATTGCTGGTAGTACAACCATTGGAAAACATTGTGCGATAGGTGGCGGTTCAGGAATTTTAGGTCATTTGACTATTGCTGACCATGTTCATATAACTGCGACGTCACTGGTAACAAAATCTATTAAGGAATCTGGTGTTTATTCATCTGGAACGCCTTTGCAGGAAAATGCTCAATGGCATAAGAATTTTGTTCGTTTTAAACAGCTGGATAAAATGGCACGTCGCTTGAGTAAATTAGAAAAAAAAGATGACTAGTGTACTTCCGTTATTATAGTTTTTCGGGATAGGCACAGACTAATAATTATTTATAGGTTTTAAAAAAGAAGAATACAATGGACAATCAACTTAACTCAATGGACATCCATGATGTTTTAGAGCATCTTCCTCATCGTTACCCATTTTTGTTAGTGGATAAAGTCATTGATTTTGTACCAGGGAAATCATTACTGGCACTTAAAAATGTAACCTACAATGAGCCTCAATTTACAGGGCATTTTCCTCAAAAGCCAATATTACCGGGTGTATTGGTTATTGAGGCACTGGCTCAAGCAACTGGTATATTGGCTTATAAAACAACGAATACTAAGCCTAATGGTGATTCATTATATTACTTGGTAGGGATTGATAAAGCTCGATTCAAACGACCCGTTAATCCCGGTGAACAACTGATGCTTAAGGTTGAAGTGATTAAAAACATGCGTGGCGTATGGAAATTTAATGCCACAGCAACGGTTGATGATCAATTAGTCGCATCAGCTGAATTAATGTGTGCAGAGAGAGATGCTTAATCACTTATGTCTAAACTTACTTCTAAAGATGCTTCTAAAGAATCTCCTAAAGAAAGTCTGATCCACCCAACGGCAATCATTGATCCTTCTGCTGATCTTGCTGATGATGTGGAAGTGGGTGCATATTCTGTCATTGGAGAAAAAGTAAGAATCGATACGGGTAATAAAATTGGTTCGCATGTTGTGATAAATGGGCCTACCCAGATTGGTAAGGACAATACTTTTTTTCAGTTTGGTTCTATAGGAGAAGCGCCTCAAGATAAGAAGTATAATGGTGAAGATACGATACTTGAAATTGGTGATAGGAATGTTATTCGTGAATTTACCACTTTAAATAGAGGGACAGTTCAAGATCGAGGTGCAACAACAATAGGCAGTGATAATTTGATTATGGCCTATGTTCATGTGGCTCATGATTGCGTTCTGGCTGATGATATTATTTTAGCAAATAATGTCGCTCTTGCTGGTCATGTTAATGTCCACAGTCATGCCATCTTAGGGGGATTCTCTCTTATTCATCAGTTTTGTACTATTGGTTCTTATTGTTTCACTGCTATGAATAGTGTGATCTCTAAAGATGTACCGCCTTATGTCATGGTTTCAGGTCATATGGCTAAACCTCATGGTTTAAATATTGAAGGCTTAAAGCGTCATAGCTTTTCTAAAGAATCAATAAAATCTATTCGTTCTGCTTATAAGGCTTTGTATCGTTCAAACTTAACATTAGATGATGCGATTACAGAAATTAATGAGCTTGCAACTAATTGTGATGACTTATCTCTTATGATTGATTTTTTAAGTAACAATATTAATCGGGGAATTATTCGCTAATGCGCATTGGCATCATTGCTGGAGAAGCCTCAGGTGATATCCTTGCTGCGGGATTAATGCAAGCAATTCTAGAAAAATATCCAGATGCTCAGTTTGAAGGCATAGCAGGACCTTTAATGATTGAGGCTGGGTGTAAGGCTATTTATCCTGCAGACAAACTTTCTGTTATGGGGCTTGTCGAAGTTTTGTCTCATTATCGTGAACTATCATCCATTCGAAAAGAACTCATCAATTACTTTCTTCAAAATCCCCCTGATGTTTTTATTGGTATTGATGCGCCAGACTTTAATCTCGTTGTAGAAGCGAGATTAAAAGAAGAAGGAATAGGAACAATACATTATGTTAGCCCATCTGTTTGGGCGTGGCGTCAATACCGTCTGGGAAAAATATCACGTGCTGTTGATTTGATATTGACCTTGTTTCCTTTCGAAGCTCGTTTTTATGAAAACCATAATATATCAGTCAAATATGTTGGTCATACGCTTGCCGATGAAATTAATTTAAATGTGGATATTAATGAGGCTAGAGAAAAAATACATCTTGAAGTTGACTCCGGGCATCCTGTCATTGCTGTTTTGCCTGGCAGTAGGATGTCAGAAGTGACGCGATTGGCAAAGCCTTTTATAGAGACATTATTACAAAGCTTAAATGAGCAACCCGATCTATTGTTTACTATTCCATTTGTTAACTATAAGACTCGTCATTTTTTTGAGCAGGAGCTCAAACTTCAAACACTCAAAGATCCAGTGGCACGTTCTCGTTTTATTTTATTTGATGGGCATTCCAGAGATGTTATGGCCGCATCTAATGCAGTACTTTTAGCGTCTGGAACTGCTGCACTTGAAGCATTATTATTAAAAAAACCAATGATTGTTGCTTATAAATTATCACCAGTAACTTATTGGATTGCCAAACGTTTACTACGAGTACCTTATTATTCATTGCCCAACCTTTTAGCGGGTGAATATCTAGTGGAAGAAATTACTCAAAATGATGTGCGTGCAGAAATTTTATCTCCCAAATTGTTGAGCTTACTATCAGACGAATTATGGTGTGATAAATTAGAAGTTTTTGATGATATACACACATTATTACGTCAAAATGCCAATCAAAGTGCAGCTAAGGCTGTTATTGATTATTTAAAAGAGCGTGGAAGCTTATCTTAAAATACATTTGTGATGTAACTTAAAATTTATCTTAACCAATAATTTCCTTATAAAAAATTGAATGCTATATGAGTTTTGATCCGTTATACCTTAATTTGAATGGTCATATTGCAGGTGTTGATGAAGTCGGCCGCGGCCCTTTAGTTGGTGCAGTGGTAACAGCTGCTGTTATTTTGGATCCTGAAAATCCTATTGATGGACTGGATGATTCAAAAAAATTGACAGAAAAAAAACGTGCCATTCTTGCTGAAGAAATTAAAGAAAAAGCACTTTGCTACTCTATTGCCAGAGCAGAACATGAAGAGATTGATGAGCTGAATATTTTTCATGCAACTTTGTTGGCAATGAAACGTGCCGTTGAAGGATTAAAAATAGAACCTGATAAAGTCCTGGTTGACGGCAAGTATTGTCCAGATATCTTATTTCCTTGTGAAGCAATTATCAAAGGGGATTCAAGAGTTGCAGCAATTAGCGCGGCATCAATCATTGCAAAAGTTGCAAGAGATAGTGAAATGATTGCCATGGAAGAGACATATCCTGGTTATGGTTTTGCTAAACACAAGGGGTATCCAACCAAACTTCATATTGAGGCATTACAGAAGTTAGGTATCACACCCATACACCGAAGAAGTTATAAACCTGTGCAGAAGATTTTGAATCTAATTTAGTTTTCAATTAAATTAACTCATGTAAAAATTTGTAAGCATACTTGAAATTTCTGCTCTAAATGAAAATTGCCAAATAAAAGGCTGTTTATACTATGTCGAATCAATTTATCCACTTAAATCTACATACTGAATTTTCTTTGGTTGATGGAATAGTGCGTCTCAAACCACTTGTTAAGACAGTTCAAAGTGAAGAGATGCCTGCTATTGCAATTACTGATCAGTGCAATCTTTATGCATTGGTCAAACTTTATCAAGCGTGCCTTGGAGCAGGAATCAAACCCATTTTGGGAGCTGATCTTTGGTTAAAAAATGAGGTGGAACCAGAGAAGCCTTTTCGTTTGTTACTTTTATGTAAAGATAATGATGGTTATTTAAATCTAAAAAAACTGATCAGTTTCAGTTATTTACATGGGCAACATCTTGGTAAAGCAATAATTGAAAAGAATTGGTTGACTGAAAATTCATTGGGCTTGATTGCTTTATTGGGTAAACAAAGTGATGTAGGACAGCTATTGTTGGAAGAAAAAATTTCTGAAGCTGATCAAACGATACAATATTATAAAAATTTATTTCCAGATAGTCTTTATTTTGAGTTGCAGAGAACGGCACGAGTAGGGGATGAAATTTTTTTACACCATGCTATCGCAATGTCAGAACGATTTGATCTACCTGTTGTTGCGACCAATGCAGTACGATTTTTAAAAAAAGAAGACTTTCCTGCGCATGATGTACGAGTTTGCGTCAATCAAGGGCGTGTACTGGCGGATAAAAGGCGACCACAAGATTATTCAGAAGAACAATACTTCAAATCAAGTGAAGAAATGAATGCCTTGTTTTCAGATATTCCAGAAGCGATACAGAATAGTGTTGAAATTGCCAAACGTTGCAATGTGACCTTACACCTTGGTGAAAATTTCTTACCAGACTTTCCGATCCCGGAAGGTTTAAGCATGGATGAGTATTTTCGTCAATTATCTCATGATGGTTTAAATAAGCGCTTTCTACAACTATTTGGTGAGGACTGTTTTGAAGACAATACCACTGAAGCTAAGGAAGAATTTAAAGAAAAATTTAAAATATATCGTGAGCGTCTAGATATTGAACTGGATGTTATCACCCAGATGGGATTCCCCGGCTACTTTTTAATTGTTGCAGACTTTATTCAATGGTCTAAAGAAAACGATGTACCCGTGGGGCCTGGTCGTGGTTCAGGTGCGGGATCTTTGGTTGCCTATGCGATGACGATTACGGATTTAGACCCTCTCGAATATGATCTACTTTTTGAACGCTTTTTGAATCCAGAACGGGTTTCCATGCCTGATTTTGATATTGATTTTTGTATGGATGGTCGTGAAAAAGTGATTCAATATGTGGCTGAAACCTATGGCCGCGATAGAGTGTCACAAATTATTACCTTTGGTTCTATGGCTGCTAAAGCGGCTATTCGAGATGTTGGTCGTGTGCAAGGACAGGGCTATGGTTTTGTTGATTCAATTGCCAAACTAATCCCTATGGATATTGGTATCACTATTTCACAAGCCATGGAACAAGAAGAAGAATTAATGAGACGGTATCACGAAGATGAAGCCGTTCATGATCTACTGGATATGGCACTTTCACTGGAAGGTATCACTAAAAATGTAGGTAAACATGCCGGTGGCGTGGTTATCTCTCCCAGTGATATTAATGAGTTTTCTCCTATCTATTGTGAAGAAGATTCACAGAGCATTGTGACTCAATATGATAAGAATGATGTAGAAACCGTTGGCCTGGTTAAATTTGACTTTTTGGGGTTAAAAACATTAACCGTAGTTGATTGGGCGTTAAAAATTATCAATGCCAGAAAGAGAAAGTTGGGTGAAGCAGAAGTTGATATTGTTACCATTGATTTAGAAGATAGAGCTTCATTTGATACACTTAAAGCCAGTAATACAACGGCCGTGTTTCAACTTGAATCCAGAGGGATGAAAGATCTCATCAAACGTCTGCAACCAGATTGTTTTGAAGATATTGTTGCTTTAGTGGCACTGTTTAGACCTGGCCCATTACAGTCAGGTATGGTGGATGACTTTATTGATCGGAAGCATGGTCGACAGAAAGTGGAATATCCACATCCATCACTAGAACCCATATTACAACCAACTTATGGAACCATTTTGTATCAGGAGCAGGTGATGCAAATTTCACAGGTTCTTGCTGGATATACTTTGGGTGGCGCGGATTTATTACGTCGTGCAATGGGTAAGAAAAAGCCAGAAGTTATGGCAGAGCAACGGTCTATTTTTGAAGATGGCTCTGTTGAAAATGGTGTTGATAAAGCGGTTGCAACTCATATTTTTGACCAGATGGAGAAATTTGCAGCCTATGGTTTCAACAAGTCTCACTCTGCTGCTTATGCTTTGGTTTCTTACCAAACCTTATGGTTAAAAACACATTATGTGCAAGCCTTTATGGCTGCCGTATTATCAGCAGATATGGATAACACCGAAAAGGTGGTAGTGGTTATTGAGGAATGTCGAGATTCCAATATAAAAGTGGTTGCTCCTAATGTTAATCTGTCTGAATACAAGTTTACTGTCAGTGATGATGATGAAGTGGTTTATGGTCTAGGTGCAATAAAAGGAGTTGGTGAAGGAGCAATTGAGAGCATTGTTGATGGGCGCGGTACAGGAGGGGAATACAAAGATTTCCAGGACTTTTGCAACCGTGTTGATTTAAGAAAATGTAATAAACGAGTTATGGAGACCTTGGTTAAAGCAGGTGCGCTAGATAATTTTGGATTGACCCGTGCGACTTTATTTAATGCCATTCCTGAAGCGACTAAAGCAGCCGATCAATTTTCTAAAGCTCAGGCTATGGGGCAGGATGATCTCTTTGGTGGTGATTTCTTTGATACAGGCTCCTTTGATAGCACATCTGATGATATGTCCAGTGCTTTTGAGCAACTAGAAGAATGGCCTGAGGATGAACGTCTTCGATTTGAGAAAGATACTCTAGGACTTTACCTTACGGGACATCCCATTGAGCAATATCTTGGAGAGTTACGAAACTTCACCACTCATAAGATCATGGAGCTTAACCCGGAAAAGAATCAAAATATTGTTATCACTGGTTTGATTATTGCTATGCGAACAATGAATACCAAGCGTGGTGATAAAATGGCTTTTATCACCATTGATGATCGCAGTGGTCGACA
>JAPHSW010000239.1 GCA_026196615.1 Gammaproteobacteria bacterium
GGTTCTGGTTCTGGTTCTGGTTCTGGTTCTGGTGGAGTATCAGCCACTTCAACCGAGGTGTCCACTACTTCTTTCTTTTCTGTTATTGGTTCAGATGTTACTTCTGGCTCGGATTTTTCAACAGTCTCAGCAACCTCTGATTTTTCTTCAGGAGTAACCGTGTTATTTTTCTCAGTATTTGTTGTGCTACTATTTAGGTAAGAATTTCCTGATGTTGCAGGCTTATCTTCCTCAATTCCTAATAATTTTAAAAACCAGCTAAACATGATGTTTTCCTATTTTATGATGGTGATTATTAAAGGTTACAGCCTCACAACATTCTGTCGCTTCTATTGAATATATTCCTTGACGGAAGTCAATAAATTGTCTATTAGTTAAAGATAATACAGGATAATGTCATATACAACAGATTTTCAACCTTAACTGATACAGTAATCAATGAACATTTAGAGAAAAATCTCTAGAGAAAACAAATGAAACATTTTGAATGGACACAAAAACTGTCACTTTTTACGTTAATAGTTTTCTTAATAATACTATTATCTGCCTGCGGAAAGGATCAACATAATCATCCTGAATTAAAAACAGGAAAAGACTTTTTTGAATATCATTGTGCTGCATGCCATAAAAAAGATGGTCAAGGTATGTTCCTTAAAGGTATTCCTGCAAATGTTGCTACTAATAAAAATCAAGCCGAAATTATCTTGCATATAAAAGAAGGCAGTCAATCCGACAATGTCCAGATGCCTGTCTACAAAAATATGCCTGATGACGAAGCACAAAAAATTGCCCTTTATTTATTACTTTTGAAAAAAAACTTTTTCAAAAATCCTGACAATCAAGATAAAGTTCTTTTAAAACGATAAAACTAATCATTTCTACTTTTACTAATGGTGGATCGTTTTAAGATCATTCTGCATCAGGAATGACAAAGATATTATTTTTGGCTAGGCTGAAAGGATACACTTTAATTAAACCATGGAAAATGATGGCGAAAAAGTCTACATCTCTTGGTAAAAGTCTTATTTTCTGGTTTTTACTCCTGTCAATACTACCACTGTTACTGGTTTCAGGGATCAGCTATCAACAGGCAAATAGTAGCTTAACTCTGGCAGCAGCAGAAAAACTGGAACAATCCTCACGTTTAAAAGCCCGTTTTATTCAAAACTGGTTTGATTATCGGTTTATGGATATCAAATCACATGCTGAAGAAAAGCGCATTCAACGATTATTACTCAAATTAAGTCAAGGATTTCAAAATAGTAATACATCATTAAGCGAATATGTCACAAGTAATGAATGGACTCAACATGTCAATGCGATGCAGTCTGAGTTTATTAAAATTATAAAACAATATGATTATATTTATGATATGTTTTTGATTGATACTCAAGGTAATATTCTCTTTAGTACAGCTCACGAATCTGATTTAGGAACAAACTTAATTCACGGTCCTTATGCCGGAACTCGATTTTCTAAAAGTTTTCAATTGGCCATTCAATCGGGCCAAGCCCATTTTTCTGATTTAGAACGATACGAACCTTCTAGTAATCTAATCACTGGATTCCTTACTGCACCCATTTTAAATGAGCAAAATCAGACCATTGGTGTACTCGCCATACAGCTTAATCTGGATCGCATATTTACCTTCATGAATTATGGAAACAAAGAACAAAACCAAACATCACTGACACATTATTTAATTGGTGAAGATGGCATTTTGCGAAGTCCATTAAAAGCTTTCCAACAAAATAGTATGAATGATGTCCTGAAAAAAAGAATTGAAACTCAGCAAGTTGCTCTGTGGCACTCGGAACACAACCTTCAACAGATTACTCCCCATAGCACAGAAAAACTTCGAGAGTTCGATATGCAAGAAACAGCTTTTGATTACCCAGGCCCTGATGGTAATCAAGTAATTGGTATACATCAAACAGTTGTATTACCAAATTTTAATTGGTCATTAGTCAGTGAAATAAACCAGGATGAAGCTCTCTATGCAGCCAATTGGCTAGCAAATGTGACTGCATTATTAGTAGCTATAACGATTATATTAGTTTTTTTACTGACTATTTATCAGACAAGACGTATAACTCGTCCCATCACAGAATTATCACAAACAGTTATGAAAGTTGCTACCGGCGATACCAATCAGCAGGTAAAAATTAAGGCTTATAATGAAATTGCTCAATTGGTCGCTACCTTTAATTATATGCTTGATATGCGTCATAAGCATGAGCATGCTTTGAAAAAAACATCAAAAGAAACACAACAGGCGTTAGCAGAATTGGCGGAGCAAAAATTTGCTCTCGATCAACATTCAATTGTTGCCATTACTGATATCGGCGGCACAATAACCTATGTCAATGAACTTTTTTCCCAAATTAGTGGATACTCAAAAGAAGAGCTATTAGGTCAAAACCATAGATTACTAAGCTCAGAAATACATGATAAAAATTTTTGGAAAAATATGTATCAAACAGTTTCTCAAGGAAATGTTTGGCATCATGAAATCTGCAACAAAGCTAAAGATGGGCATCTTTATTGGGTAGACACGACCATAGTCATGATCAAAGACGCTGATAGCAAACCACAAAGTTATATTGCCATCCAGGCAGACATTACACAACGTAAAAAAATTGAACAGGCTACCGCTAAAAACTTTTCTTTATTAGAAGCCATATTGGAATCAACGGATAATGGTATTCTTGTCACCGGTCAATATGGTCAGGTGATCAGGAGTAACAGTCGATTTGCAGAATTATGGGATATTCCTGATGAAATGATTGCCAGTGGTGATGAAAAAAAGATGCTTAAACACGTCATGGAACAACTACTTGAACCAGAAAAATTCATTAAAGGTGTTGAAGAATTACATGCCAATTCTGAAAATAATGTTTTCGATATCTTACAATTTTCTGATGGTCGACTCTATGAGCGCCTTTCAAAACCCATGCACATTGATGGAAAGTTGATCGGAAGAGTATGGAATTTTCGTGATATTACACAAATAAATTTGGCTCAAAAAGCTCTGATAGGAGCAAAAGAACTCGCAGAAGAGGCTGTTCGTGCTAAAAGTGAATTTCTAGCCAGTATGAGTCATGAGATCCGAACACCAATGAATGGTGTATTAGGTATGCTTGGATTATTGCTTAATACTCCATTAAACAAAGAACAACGTCATCAAGTTGCATTAGCGCAAAGCAGTGCCAATGTCTTACTAACGTTGATTAATGACATTCTTGATTTTTCAAAAGTAGAGGCTGGAAAATTAGATCTGGAAACATTAGATTTTAACCTACGAAGTATGCTAGGTGAATTTGTAGAGGCCATGGCTCTTCATGCTCAAGAAAAAGGTCTGGAAATCATTTTGGACATTAAAGACATTGAGCACTCTATGGTCAAAGGTGATCCGAGCAGGATACGCCAAATTTTGACTAATTTAGTAAGCAATGCCATTAAATTCACTCATAGTGGTGAAATCATCATTTCAGTATCACTCACTTCATCTAATTTTACTGATTCCAAAAATCACCTGAAAATGAATTGTAAAGTAAGTGATACTGGTATTGGAATCCCTGAAGATAAGCAAGCAAAGTTATTTACTTCTTTTAGTCAGATTGATGCCTCAACAACACGAAAATATGGCGGTACAGGTTTAGGTTTAGCCATTGCGAAGAAATTATGCGAGTTAATGGAAGGTGATATCAAGGTCAGTAGTAAAGAACAACAGGGCAGTTGTTTTGAATTTAATATCCTTCTGGATCAAAGTGATGCCTCACAACCTGTCAGACCAACAACAGATATGAGCACACTCAACATTCTAGTTGTCGATGACAATAACACTAATTGTCAAGTACTTAAAAAGCAATTAGAACATTGGGGAGCATCTGTGCTGGTGATTGATAATGGCCTATCCGCAATAGATTTGCTCAACCAAAAGACCGAAAAAACACTCTTTGATATTGCCTTTATCGATATGCAAATGCCAAATATGAATGGCACTGAACTGGGCCATAAAATACGCACTAATAAGCATCTTGATACAATGAAACTGGTAATGATGACTCCCTTGAACCAACATGGCGATACCAAATACTTTTCTGATTTAGGTTTTAGTGCTTATTTTCCAAAGCCAGCCACCACAGAAGATCTTTTTTATGCACTGTCTGTGATGACTGAAGACAGACAAGTTTTGAATCAAACTGAAGCTTTGCTTAATCATCAAGAACTGAAAACACCTGAAAAAAAGGAACCCGGGAATAAAACTCACTCTCTTTCTAAAAAACAGCCTAATTCAATGATCTGGCCTAAAACAACTCGATTATTACTGGTAGAAGATAATCGCGTTAATCAATTAGTGGCAAGTGGTGTTTTAAAAGACTTAGGCTTATCGATTGATATTGCGGAAAATGGTAAAGAAGCACTCACTTCTCTTAATGAAACAGCATCAAATACCCCATATTCCTTAATTTTTATGGATTGCCAGATGCCTCAAATGGATGGTTACGAGGCCACGCAAAATATTCGTGCAGGCCAGGCAGGAGACCAGTATCTGAACGTACCCATCATTGCAATGACTGCTAATGCCATGCAAGGTGACAAAGAAAGATGTCTGGACTCAGGTATGAATGACTAC
>JAPHSW010000281.1 GCA_026196615.1 Gammaproteobacteria bacterium
CTATTCTGGACAGTAGTTAAAGTAACTTCAGTCATAAATGTTTCATTTATAATTTTTAACATTTTATCAAGACACAAGTAGGTTTATGCATGAAAATTTTAGTAATTGGTAATGGTGGTCGTGAACACGCATTGGCATGGAAAGCAGCACAATCATCTCAGGTAGATGAGGTCTTTGTTGCACCAGGTAACGCGGGAACCAACCGCGAAGCCAATTTAACCAACATTGATATTGGTGTCACCGACATTTCAGCATTAATTGATTTTGTTAAAAAAAATAACATTGAACTCACAATTGTTGGACCTGAAGCTCCACTGGTTGAAGGTGTGGTTGACCAATTTAATGCACAGGGACTGAAAATTTTTGGCCCTACTCAAGGGGCAGCACAACTTGAAGGTTCAAAAGCATTTACGAAGGACTTTCTTGCTCGACATAATATTCCTACGGCAGCCTATCAGAATTTTACAGAAATTGAACCAGCCGTTGCTTATGTCAAACAACAGGGTGCCCCAATTGTGGTTAAAGCAGACGGTCTAGCTGCAGGAAAAGGCGTTATTGTTGCCCAAACAGAAGAAGAAGCCATTAATGCTATTGAAGATATGTTAGCAGGCAATAGTTTTGGTGAAGCAGGCCATAGAGTCGTGGTTGAAGAATTTTTAACCGGAGAAGAAGCCAGTTTTATTGTCATGGCTGATGGTAAAAACATCTTGTCTCTTGCCACATCACAAGATCACAAGGCCAGAGATAATGGTGACAAGGGGCCAAATACAGGTGGCATGGGTGCTTATTCACCTGCCCCAGTAGTCACCGATGAAATTGCAGAAAAAGTTATGCAGACTGTTATTAGACCAACTATTGAGGGAATGGCGGCAGAAGGCAATGAATACACAGGATTCCTTTATGCAGGCTTGATGATATCACCAGATGGAGACCTCAAGGTATTAGAATATAATTGCCGATTTGGTGATCCAGAAACCCAGCCCATTATGATGCGTCTGCAGTCTGATTTAGTCGAATTATGTCAAGCTGCTATTGATCATAAACTTGATACGATGACAGCACAATGGGATAACAGAGCAGCAATTGGTATCGTTCTGGCTGCTGGTGGTTATCCTGCCAGCTATGAGAGTGGTCATGCTATTGAAGGTCTTGAGCTGGTTGACACAGAAATCAGCAAAGTGTTTCACGCCGGAACTCAGGACGGTAGTGGAGAGACAGAAGGTCAGGTTGTCACAAGTGGCGGTCGTGTTCTCTGTGTTGTTGCCTTAGGAGACTCTGTTACTGAAGCACAAAAGCAAGTTTATCAAAAGGTAGAAAAAGTCCACTTTAAAGATGCATTCTACCGAACGGATATTGGCTATCGAGCTATAGCCAGAGAGGATTAAAGTCGATTTTTACTACCTATATTTTCTCTAATCACCAGTTTTTATTTTGCTTAAAGGCTTTTGATATTTGAGCTAAAGGCTTTTGAAATTTAAGCTGAGGGCTCTTAACATTTAAGCTGAGGGCTCTTAGGTGAAATTGAAACTCTATTAGAAATAGGTTAATATCTTATAAATTAAATATTCAAGCTGTCTGTAAAACAGGCCTATTTTAAGGTTCTCAGGCAAATTTATAACAAGGAATACATTATGTCTAGTAAACACCCAGTTGTTGCAGTTACAGGTTCTTCTGGTGCAGGTACCACTACGGTCAAGAATGCATTTGAGCATATTTTCTTTCGTGAAAATATTAATCCTGCTGTCATTGAAGGTGATAGCTATCACCGCTATGACCGTGCTGAAATGAAAGTAGCCGTTGAAGAAAAAGGCGATACTTTCAGCCATTTCGGTCCTGAAGCAAACCATTTCGACATTTTATCAGAAACATTCAAGGAATATGGCGAAACTGGTATGTGTAAGCGTCGCTATTATCTACACAGCGAAGAAGAAGCTGCACCTTATGCACCTCTTACTCCAGGTCAGTTCACTGAATGGGAAAACATTCCTTCAGATACCGATTTATTATTCTATGAAGGTTTGCATGGTGGCGCAAAAGATGGTGATGACGATGTGGCCAAATACGTTGACTTATTAGTTGGTGTTGTTCCTATTGTTAACTTAGAGTGGATTCAGAAGATTCACCGTGATAATGCGCAACGTGGTTATTCGGCAGAAGCAATTGTTGATACCATTTTACGTCGTATGCCTGATTACGTACACTATATCACTCCACAGTTCTCACGTACCGATATTAACTTTCAGCGTGTACCATTAGTTGATACTTCTAACCCATTTATCGCTCGTGATATCCCAACTCCAGATGAAAGTTTCATTGTTATCCGTTTCAAGAATCCTGATGGCGTTGACTTCCCATATTTATTAAATATGATTCCTGATTCATTCATGTCTCGTCGTAACAATATGGTTGTACCTGGCAGTAAAATGGGTTTTGCAATGGAATTAATCCTTGCTCCACGCATTCATGAGTTAATGGAAAAAGCTAAGTCATAAGCTTATTCAGTCAATAGGTTCGTTCGCTGTAAACCAATGCAGCTGACGAGTCTATTTTCTATTCCATTCATCAACTTGTTTCCATTTCAATTTTTTCCATCAAATAACATAAACAGTCCTGCCTTATAATTTCTTCCTTTGTCGTTAACATTGAAGGCATAACAGGAATTCGCGTTTTTATTTCACCATTACTATAATCAAAATAACGCTGTGCAACATCAATGCCCTGCTCATTAACCGCTTGTAAAAAAATCGTTTTGTCTGGATCAATTTTAGCCAGCGATTCACCACTCCTAAGTGCAGTAAAATTAAGTTTATCCACATCATGTGCAAAGTTAATATCAGAACAATTCATGGGATCAAAGCTGATTGTTATTTCTTCAGGTACCTTAACAATGGCCATTGTATGGTATAAATCAAAATCTTCAGCTTTCAGTGGCTGGTTAGTAAATTCATCTAATGCCATTGTTTTCTCAATATAGTTCATCGCATGCTGCACACCATATTTATGCTCAGGAAGCCCACATTCAACCGTTACTGCTGGGCATAGTTTGGAAAATGCCATTGATTGAACCGTATCAGGCTTAATAAAATAGACTACGGTACGACTAAATAAATGAGCCAGTTGAAAAAAATCATGTTCCTTGCGATTGATACAGGCATAGTGAGGGTTTTTCCCAGTATTATTATGAAAATCAATACTGGCAAATACTTGTTTTTCTTTCATTTGCTTTAAAATACTAGCCATCATTTGGCCTTCATCAGAGGAATGATTAAACCAAACTCGATTATAATCAACTTGCCCTTCAAGCACTCTTTTATGTTTTTCAGCCGCTGAAGTATTACCAATAAAAAGAGACATTGCTCTTGGTAACGTAGCAGTTTTAGACAAATATTGTCTCACTGCTTCCCACCCCGTCGTTTCATTGCCATGCAATAAAACAGACACAAATAACGGCTCAGGTAAAATACCAGGTAAATGGATTAGAGTCGGTCCCGATAGGCTCTTATGCAACTCATGTGCTTTTTTATCTAATAGTCCTTCAGGTAAATAATTTATAACTGATAACATCTTATTTTCCTTAGACTTTATTATACACTTTCATAGATTTCATCACTTGATAAACCACGCAACTAAACAGACCACTCATGTACAGGCCGACCACTTTGTTGATTTTTCTGATACGTCAAAGTAAGAGACTCCATATTTTTTCCATATTTTACAACATATTGGCGTTGCCAGCTGGCTCCATTTTGCCCATTTCTAGCACGCTGTTCAATGATACCAAGATAATAATCAATTTCTTTTCTGCTAATCCCTAACTGATTTAATCCATCTTTTGCCATAGGTAAAATATAATCGAGTATCAATGCCTTTAGAGGAAGGGTTTGTCCCGAAATCCAGGTTACCTTTCCTTTTAGACCATGTTTAGCAGAAAGATAAAAATTCTCTTTGGCTTGCACAAAAGGTATCTTTTCTTCTGGAATTTCATATTGATTGGCCAACGCAGTCACTGCACCATAAAAAAGTGCAGCATTGGCAATACTATCAACCACTGTAGGTCCTGCAGGTATAATTCGATGTTCCAGTCGAACATGATAATCTCGTATCTTCTCTTGCTTATTTTTTTCAACACACTCTGAATAACCTACTAGAGGTCTATTCCATCGCCACACCGTACCATTGTGTAAATTCAGATGGGCTAAATCATCGACACTTGAATCAAAAACTTCTGGCAATAAAATAGGATAATGCTCATTGTTTTCTTTAAAACATTCTAAAAGTGAGTTTTGAGCATAACCAGAACCAAAACTCACTCGCTTAATGGGTCCAAACACCGCACCATCAAATCCACCTACTGATACCGCCTGTTCAAAAACTGGAATTCGAGTTTCACACCACAAAGCTTTACCAAATAAAAAAGGGGAGTTAGCACAGATAGCAACAATCGGAGCAGAAAGAATAATAGCGGCATTATAATATCGTATTGAGCGAGAAAACGGCATCTGAAGATGCAGTTGGAAAGAAGTTGCAGCAGACTCAAGCATGACATCCTGATGAATGCTCTTTAAGGTTTCACTCCCCTGAATATTCAACTCAATTGCCCGTCCTTTACGACTCCTGAGCACTTGTTCATTAAGTGCTTTATAACGCGTCATTGGGGAGATACTTTCTAGTTTTAGATGCTCTTCACGCAAGCTCGGTAAAGTACCTACCATCAGTAATTTACAATTTATCTTCTCTGCAACAGCATTACAAAGACTCCATAAACGTTCTAACTCCTGTTCTAAATTAGATAAAGCCTTGTTTGTTAATCTAAAAACGAGACTGTTCAGCTCCAAATTAAATTGTGCCAGCTCAAGGCTCACCTGCGATACAATCGATGTGTCTTTCAAGTGTTCTAAAAAAGCAGCATTACAATTAGCAGGTTCTCCATTTTGATCGATCAGACAAATTTCCATTTCAAAACCAACCATCAATTGCGATTGATTTTCATTATGTAAAGAATCCTTATTTTTTTCCTGAGTTCTTTTGTCAAACCACTTTTCTACCCACGCCAATTCAGCATCCAGTTTGCTACGATAGTGATCAAAGTCGCTTTTTTTAAAATGGCTGTGAGTAATTTCTTGCCCCATAAATGGGCTCCTGTTGAATAATTTTTATCTTTTTAAGTATAGTTGAAGTGTAAAGATATAGAAGTTAGATTATTCAGAATAGGTATTTTAAGAGAGAGAATTAGATTGAACTATTTTGACTAGACACGTTCCGAACATTCATTTAATTCTTGCAAACGTTCTGGGGTTCCAATATCCCACCAGTTACCTTCATAAATCTCACCCGACACTTGTTGTTTTGACATTGCTGAACGTAACATAGGTGCCAGAGCTTGCTTACCCTCGTGAAGGGTAGAAAAAAATTCTGGAGCGTAACAAGCAATACCGCTGAAAGTATAAGCTGGTTGACAAGATTCATTAGAAGACAAAGGGTCTATGACCTTGTTGTTTTGGCAACAAAAGTCACCTTGTGGATTATGCTCTGGATTATTCACTAAAACCAGATGAGCCATTTCTAATGTTGATAAATTTTCAGCAGATGTTTTTAATTGTTCAAAAGAATAATCAGTAAATATATCACCATTAATTACAATAAAAGGGTCAGAGCCTAGTAAAAAAAGGGCATTTTTTATTCCTCCAGCTGTTTCTAATGCCTGACCTTCCCTACTGTATTGAATTTTTGCGTCATAACGATCACCATTACCTAATTTCGCTTCAATTTTTTCACCTAACCAGGCATGATTAATCACCAGTTCATTAACGCCTATTTTTACTAATGCTTCAATATGATATTCAATTAAGCTTTTACCTGCAATTTGTAATAAAGGCTTTGGCATTGTATCCGTTAGAGGACGCATTCTTTCACCTCGCCCAGCAGCAAGTATCATGGCTTTCATCTAGAGCTACCTATAGCCTGTTCAGAAGCTTCACTAAGTGAAGAATCAAGCTGAGTAAGCATTTTTAATAATGCCTCAAACTCTGGATAACGAGCACATACTTTAAATAAATAGGTCAGAGTCTGGGGAATATCATTTAAATAATTACTCTTACCATCACGATAATTAAGACGACAGAAAATGCCAACCACCTTAAGTTGTCTTTGAATCCCCATCCAGTCAAACCAGCGAATAAAGAGTTCTCTATCATCATCTTGTAATAGTTCTTCTCTAAGCAACATTTGCCGATATTGCTCTACCCATTCATAAATCTTTTCTTCAGGCCAGGAGATGTAGCTATCTCTGAGTAAAGAGACCAAATCATAAGTAATCGGTCCCATAACAGCGTCCTGAAAATCAATGATACCTGGATTATGTTCCTGATAATTCATAAGATTTCGAGAATGATAATCTCGATGCACAAACACTTGTGGCTGTTCTTCAGCAGAAGAAATCAAGCGAACCATAGCTTGCTCAAGAACAATATGATCCTCATCAGTCAAATTTTTCTGACAATGTACTTTAATATACCAGTCAGGTAAGAGTTCCATTTCAGTTTTCAGGCGTAAGCTATCATAATCAGGTAAATCCAGGCCAGGCTTTTTTTTCATACCCAATTGCATAATCACCAAAGCACTCATGGCATCAGAGTACAACTTATCTATCTTTTCCATGCCACTCTCAGATGTTTTGAGACTATCAAATAAAGATAAATATGCCATATTACCCAAATCAAACATCAGGATAAAACCACTGGATTGATTAATGGCGTACAAATGAGGCACATTTACCCCTGTACTTTCTAAACTTGAGGCAATTTCGATAAATGAGGTAATGTCTTCTTTTTCTGGTGGAGCATCCATCACAATAAATGATTGCCCAGCAGGTTGATCAAAGATTGATTGCTTAAAACTTACTCGAAAGTAACGCCTGAAGCTGGCATCATTAGAAGCTGGTTCGAAATGTTGAATACTGGCCTGAAGATCGGTCTCAAGCCAATGTTTGATTTGTTCTATACGTTGGGGCATGGGGATAAGTTGAATTGTATTTCAGTTTATAAGTTGGACAGTTATACCACATATATCCTAACTTATAAACCGAGCAGCAAGTTAACTTATGTTAAAACTGATAGGAGAGTTTAACCTGAAGTAAATCTTCATCTTCAAAGTCATTTCCAACGACATTTTTAACTTCACTATAGCCATCCGCATGACGCCATTCTGCAGCTATAGTTGTATTCTCCAGAATGCCTACAGAAATGCTAGCTAACCATGCCTTCTCAAAGAAATCGGTTGTTTCACTATCCAGATACATATCTTTAGTTTTTTGATAACCTAAAGCAACAGTTGTTTCTTTACCGGCCATTTCAAAGTTATACGCGCCTTCAATATTCCATGCCTTAGGTTTTAGCTTTTTAGAACTAATTGAAGATAGTTCATTTGCCTCAAAATCATCCATCGCCGTAACATATTCGCCAATTAAATTAAACGAGCCAATGGTTGCAATAGCATGCAAACTCAGACCACCCACATAATCATCAAGACAGCCATCGCCTGCACATCTGCCTATTTCCCCAACAGCATCCTGTAATGTATCCGATGTGGCTATATTATTGATATATCCTGCTCCAACATCCAGGTTAAAGTTATCATTCTCCATGGCATAACCAAAGTTTAGGCCATAATTATCAATTGTATTATTATCAAGACTAGTATAATTACCTTTTGCTTCATCAGCATCACCATTAAAGACATAAGCTGATCCATAAAAACCACCTTCAGACTCAAATCCCACCTGAGCAACATCTTCACGAGTTTCACCCAGAGTCAGTGTAGCAGGATCAGATATCATATTAGTTTCAAAGTTACCAAATGGTACATATAAACGACCTGCTGAAAGGTAAAATGGTGTCACTTCTGAATTTGCAATTGTAATAAAGGCTTCATCAACGTTTAAATTATCATCATCCGCATCTTCATAAAGAAATAGTACATTACCTGAAACCCACTCTCCTGCTGATGCTTCAAGACTTAATTCAAAAGTATCTAAAACAATATCACTGGCATTTTCTCCAGACCAGCCATCGCTATCTGTATTATTTGCAACGACTTCAATCACACCCCCAACTGATAAGGAGTCTGCAACTTGATGAGCAACGGCTCTGGCATCACTGTCTTTTCTTCTATTTGCTTGCTGATGTTTGATTTCACTGGTTGTCTTTTCTTGCTTCTTCAGTACCACATCCTGAGCATCCAGTTTCTTCTGCATCATCTGCATCTGTTCCTGCATAGCTTTTAGTTGTGCTCTTAGCTCTGACATATCATCAGCCAGGACGGGTTGTGTCATTATTCCTGTACAAATAAGTGCTAAAGCGATTGGTTTTAACTTCATTACAAAATTCCATTGTATTATTAATACCAGAAATTATAATGATAACCATTCTCATTTGCAACAAAAAAGGTAAGAATTGTTTACTAATAAAGAAATTGAAAGAAAAAGACACACACCAAATGACACATTATTTGGTGTGTAAATACTTACAGGAGAATGCTCTAGCCTTTAATCACAGCCATTATACGCTCAAAAATTTCACGCACTTCTGCCGCCATTCCTTCCATTTCAGGTTTATTCACAACGGTGAACATAGCTGCTGGATCCACAATAGCAACGGTTGTTGTTCCATCTTCTCCTTCACGAACAACTACATTACAAGGCAGTAATAAACCTAAATCAGGTTCAGCCTGAAGTGCTTTGTTTGCCAATACAGGATTACAAGCGCCTAAAATTTTATAAGGTCTACGATCAACATCAATTTTTTTCTTAAGCACAGCTTTAACATCAATTTCAGTCAATACACCAAAACCTTCTGCTTTAAGAGCTTCAATTGCTTTTTGCTCAGCTTCTTCCATACCACAATCAACTGTTACATGAATACCGTACATTTTTTTCTCCTATTAATACGAGTCATTAAGTGACTTATAATTCTTTGGTTAAATATAAAAATTAGTAACTAATATGCTGTTCTGATTTCAAAAAATCAAGCGTTTTCTTATGAAGGACATGACCACGGGTTTTAAAATTTCGACATGTAATGAAGCTAAGCAGGAAAAGCTAAACCATTATTTTTGATAAATAACAGAGATAATGGTTTAACTCAAAAAAAAGAATTGTTGGGGTATGAAAATTTGGAACCTAATGAGGTAAAAGCTGTGCGGCATCTTGCTGGTTAAAGAAATGTCCCATGACTACATAACCTTTTTCGATACTATCCTTTAGTTTACATTCACTTTTATCAATGTTGCATAAGAGCCATTTACTGGGTAAGAAATCAACCCGATGAACAGGAGCCAATGTACCATCTTCTTCGCAGGATAGATGAGTTTCACCACTGGAGGTATGACGAAAAGCAGGTAATATCCCCATAAATCGCTTATAAACTCTGGCTTGATTATCGTCTTTCTCAACTGATGTCTGCTTGTTTTCAAGCGTATTAAATTGCTCACCTGATGAAATAGCTTCATTATTAAAGCTCATAACACTTCCTCACCGCTATTATTAACTGTTTTCTTATAACAAATTTACTTTTAAATATAAGTTAATAATAGCTCAAATATGAAAAAAAACTTAGAAATTATCATTTTATACGTTTTTATTTAAAAAAAAACAATAAAAACATCGTATTCCATTGATAATATTAAATTTTTACACTTAATATTTCTCGCATTTGTTGAAGAGAATTCTTTGATAATGTCTTCCGTGTCATATTTTCAGAGCTTATATAGGATGTAAAATAGATATCTGCCGTGATATGATCAAATCCTAAAACAGTCCATAAGTTACCCAGCATACTTCCCTTCCCTGTAAATGGAATGTGAGGTGATAGACTATCATCTACTTTATAGACAATAACAATTGGTTGAACTCCCAAAGGGATATCATTTTCAGATGAGCTGATGACAGATTGAAATAAGCCTGGATAGAGGTGAGCAATCTCGCTACCATCACTTGTTGCTCCTTCAGGGAAAAGGGTCACTCGTTCACCTGCAGCGATTAAGTTATAAATCTGCTCATTTAAACGTCTAATATCAGAGATATTTCCTCTTTTTACAAATAAAGTACCGACCTTAGTGCTTAACCAGCCGACAATAGGCCATTTTGATATTTCACTCATTGCAACAAAACGAGTTGGATAAATAGAGTTAAGTAATAAAATATCTTTCCATGAAATATGATTTGCCACCATCAATTGATTTTCAGGATGAATTTCACCATGAATCTTTTTTTCAATGTTTAAAAGCTGTACAAATTTATCAAACCAGTTCAGGACGATTTTTTTTTCTTTTTCACTCAATGAATCAACTTCATTCAAATGATAAACGACTTGTATAATCCCCCATAAGACATGCAGAATAATACGTATAAAGCGGTAGGATTTTTTGAAAAATAAAAACATCTGAAGTTCATTTTCCCTGTATAATGATTCTCTTACTAATTAATAATTGATTTAGCAAACTCGAAACCTAAGAAAGAATATAAAATTTAACTGAGCTCATGGCAAATTTTTGGGAAAATAAAACACTGAGTGAATTAACTCAGAATGAGTGGGAACAGCTTTGTGATGGGTGTGCAAAATGCTGTCTGCATAAAGTTGAAGATGAGGATACGGGTATTATCTATGGCACCAATATCGTCTGTCAGTATCTCAATACAGAAACTTGTCAGTGTGGTAATTATACTGAACGCAGCATTCTAGTGCCTGAATGCGTAACACTCAAAAATGATAATTTAGAACAAGTCTACTTCATGCCTTCCACCTGCAGTTATCGTCTTTTGGCTGAAGGTAAGCCTTTACCTCAGTGGCATCCTTTGGTAACAGGTCATAAAGACTCCGTACATGATTCAGGTCATTCTATTCGCGGCAAAGTGATTTCTGAATTAGAAGCAGATGATATAATGCATCATTTAACAGGAGAATGGGAATAGAAGCAACATGCCTCTTCACCATTCTTCTTTAACTACCTTTTTTACATTTCATTTACTGCTTCTTAACAATCGACCATGATAAAGTAAAAATATTGCTGGTATTATCAATAACGTTAGAAGCATAGCACTAATCATACCTCCAACCATAGGAGCTGCAATACGTTGCATCACTTCAGAACCTGTTCCTGTGGTCAACATGATAGGCAGTAAACCAGCAATAATAGCAGCGACAGTCATCACTTTGGGTCTAATTCTTAACAAAGCACCTTCAACAATAGCATCAATTAACTCAGCATGAGTGACATCACGATTCAAGCTATGAGCATGACAAAGTCTTTCTTCCCAGGAATTCTTCAAGTACACCAACATAATAACCCCAGTTTCTGCGGCAACGCCAGCCAGAGCAATAAAACCTATCCAGACAGCCACTGAAAAATTAAAATCTAATAGATATAATAACCATATTCCCCCCACTAGTGCCATGGGTAATGCACCTAATATCATTAAGACATCCGCAAAATTTTTAAAATTCAAATACAACAGTACAATAATGATCATAAGAGTCAGCGGAACAACAACAGCCATACGCTCTTTTGCTCTTATCAGATATTCAAACTGCCCCGACCATGACAGTGAATAACCTGCTGGTAGTTGTAAATTATCTTGTAAATATTGCTTTGCTTCCTCTACATAAGAACCTATATCACGATCACTAATATCTACAAAAACCCAGCCATTAAGACGAGCATTTTCACTTTTGATCATTGGTGGCCCTGTTTCATAGCGAATATCTGCAACATCACCCAGAGGAATTTGCGCACCATTTTTTGCGATCACTGGTAAAAGGTTAATTGATTCAACAGAATCACGTGTCACTTGAGGGTAGCGTATATTAATCGGATAACGCTCCAGCCCTTCAACACTTTCACTAATATTGAGTCCCCCAATCGCACTGCCTACAACAGTCTGAATGTCTTTAACTGTTAAACCAAGACGAGCAGCCTTAATTCGATTAATATCCACTGTAATATAACGCCCATTATTCGCTTTATCTGCAAAGACTGATAATGTACCAGGCACCTCTTTTAACAACCCCTCAATATTACTACCAATCACTTCAATGATACTCAAATCACTTCCCGCAATCTTAATTCCAATTGGCGTTTTGATACCCGTCGATAACATATCAATTCGAGTTTTGATAGGCATAACCCAGGCGTTACTCAAACTGGGAATTTTAACCACTTTATTTAATTCTTTTTTTAGCTGCTCCAAATCCATGCCATCTCGCCACTCTTCTCTGGGTTTGAGTCGAATAAGTGTTTCTATCATGGTTAGTGGTGCAGGATCGGTTGCCGTTTCTGCTCGACCAATTTTTCCAAATGCTTGTCGAACTTCGGGAACAGTCATAATTAACTTGTTAGTTTGTTGCAACAGCTCTTTGGCTTTACCAATTGAGAGTCCAGGAAATGTGGTTGGCATATACATTAAATCCCCTTCATCTAAATCTGGCATAAATTCACTGCCAATTTTATGATTAAGAGGCGCCCATCCCATAATTGGCCAAAGAGCAGAACATGTGACGAGTATCGAAAACAAAATAACCGTTTTAGGCAATTTTAAAACTAATTTAATGAAGGGTTTATACGAAGCAATCAAAAGTCGATTAATAGGGTTACTGCTTTCTTTAACAATATGTCCTCGAATAAAATACCCCATTAAAACGGGTACCAGTGTAATCGATAATGCTGCAGAAGCTGCCATTGCATAAGTTTTTGTATAAGCCAATGGTGAGAACAGCTTGCCTTCTTGAGCTTGCAAAGCAAATACAGGCACAAAGCTCACTGTAATAATTAATAACGAAAAAAACAGAGGTGGACCCACCTCTTTTGAAGCTAACAGGATTATCTGCCAACGATTTTTATCTGTTACTTCCTGCTTTTCAAAGTGTTTGTGAACATTTTCCAACATAACAATAGTCGCATCTACCATCGCACCAATGGCAATAGCAATTCCTCCAAGCGACATAATGTTAGCAGTGATACCCTGTGCATTCATTATCATAAATGCTGTAAGGATCCCAATGGGTAAACTGATAACGACAACAAATACTGACCGTATATGAAATAAAAAAATCAGGCAAACAAGTGCAACCACAATAAATTCTTCGATAAGCTTATGCTTCAGATTATCAACTGCATTATTAATTAAAGTCGAGCGATCATAAGTTTCTACAATTTCCACACCTTCGGGCAGCCCCTGACGAAGGGTGTTTAATTTCTCTTTCACTGCATCAATAACATCCAGAGCATTTTCTCCAAAACGCATCACCACAATGCCACCAACAGTTTCACCTTCTCCATCTAATTCTGCAATTCCACGACGCATTTGTGGACCCAAACGAATTTCAGCAATATCCCGTAAAAGCAGTGGAACACCTTTGTTATTCACTTGAATAACAATCTCTTCGAGATCTGCCACACTGGAAATATAACCTTTACTGCGAACCATATATTCTGCTTCAGCCATTTCAATAACTGAGCCACCAACTTCACTATTAGCACTTTTTATTGCCTGAATCACTTGCTCCAAAGGCAGACTGTACGCTCTCAATTTATAGGGATTCATAACAATTTGATATTGTTTAACAAAACCGCCAACAGTAGCCACCTCTGCAACACCCGCCACAGACTGTAGTTCAAATTTTAAGAACCAATCCTGAATACTTCGTAGCTCAGCCAAGTCATTTTTACCTGTTTTATCAACCAAAGCATATTCATAAACCCAACCTACACCACTGGCATCCGGACCCAGTTGAGTCTTTGCTTCTACAGGAAGGCTGGCTGACACTTGATTTAAATATTCAAGTACCCGAGAACGAGCCCAATAAAGATCGGTTCCATCTTCAAAGATAATATAGACATAAGAATCACCAAAAAAGGAGTATCCTCTAACAGTTGATGCCCCTGGAACAGCTAACATAGCAGTCGTTAAAGGGTAGGTTACCTGATCCTCAACAACTTGAGGGGCCTGGCCTGGATAGGTTGTCTTGATGATAACTTGTACATCTGATAAATCTGGAATCGCATCAATTGGTGTGGATTTAATAGATATTAAGCCACTGGCCGCAAGCATTACAGATGCCATTAACACCAGTACTCTATTTTTTATCGACCATTCAATAATTTTTTCTATCATATTATTATCCAGCCTATTCCTGCATCCGAGAAAAACTAGCCTTAAGACTGGCTTCCGAATCAATCAAAAATTGTGCTGAGATCACAATTTCCTCACCGGCCTGCAAGCCTGATAAAACAGTTACCTTATCATCGACTTCAATATCTGTTTTTATTGACCTGGCCTGAAACATGCCGTCACCTAAAGCCACAATCACTCTTTCTTCTCGGCCATCTCGAATCACTGCTTGCTTGGGAATTATTAATGCATCTTTTATTTGACCTGCATTTATGAAAACCTCAGCATACATGTCTTTTTTTAACTGATGGTTTTCATTAGGCACCCTTAGTCGAACTTTCAAACTACGAGTCATAGAATCCAGCTCTGGGTAGATGTAGTCTACTTTGCCCAGCCACTGCTTTTGAGGAAAAGCATTTAGGACAGCTTTCATATCCTGTCCTTCTTTGATCCAATTGGCTTGACGTTCAAAGACGCTGGCCTGGATCCAGACGTTTGTGAGATTAACTAGACTGATTAACTGGACACTGGGAGTCACATACATACCATCACGCATCAGCATACTTTCAATAATTCCATCTTGAGGCGCATAAATTTTTAGCGTTTGAGTCACGTTTCGAGTCTTACGTAATTGATTCAGTTGACGTCGACTCATGCCTAGAGCAATCAAGTTACGTTCTGCAGCTCGGATGAGAGAATTACCATCTTTAACAGTAACACGTACAAAATCCTGCTGTGCACGAATGATTTCTGGAGAATAAATTTCAACCAACAATTGCCCTTTTTTAACTCTATCACCAATAGCTCTTACCAATAGTCGCTCAACCCAACCTTCCGTACGGATGTGAATATGTGAAATTGAATCTTCATCATAATCCACATATCCCACTGTTCTGACTTTACGCCACAGATCACCACGTTCTACTTGTGCTGTTTTAACACCAATGTTTTGTTGCACTGCAGCATTAATTCTTACCACTCCATCAGCTTGGTTTTCTTCAGCATAAACAGGAACTAAATCCATTCCCATTGGTGATTGGCCTGGTTGATCTCGGCGGTAGTTGGGATCCATTGGAGCAACCCAGTAAAGTATTTTTTTCTCTTCATTCTTAGTATCAGAAACTGGAATTTCAACTTCTTGCTCAACTAAGTCCATTCCACAAATTGGGCAGCTCCCGGGTTCATTTTTAACAATTTGACCATGCATTGGACAAACATAAGTCGGATCTAAATGTTTTTCCGCATGTTCAAGAGCTGTTTCAGTGGAGGATTCAAGTACGTTCCCCACTATATTTTTCTGATAATAATCCAATATTTCATTTTTGTATGTTACACCTCCAACTAAGAGTGCAACGCTAGTGAGGATAAAAAGTGACCATTTCCACATAATTTTTCCATTCTTTATTCAATAAACGACAAGCAGACTCAAATCAAGAAGAGAGTGATGAATAGTATTACAAGGACACGCGTCTAAAATTTTTTCAGAAAAAATGAGAAAATCTAGTCATTTCAGTATAAAAATTAATCTTCTTGAATTATTTTTTGGTGTGATAATCGTCGATTAAATACGTAAAATACCAGTTAAAGCAAGTGGAGGGATTGTTTTCTTTTCGGAATTTTTTGAGAGTTGTGAAGGGTGAGTGATAACATTTAACTGACTAACAGATAACGTAGCAGGAATTTCAAATAGTAAAAATGATTCAGTATCAATCGAATCAATAGCTAAAACCAAACTATCAGATGTAATGCTATGAACATTTTGACAAAGTTCGGTATTCATGGAGTTATCTGGACAATAATTGCACTCATCCATATTGGCATGCACAGCTTCAATGGTGGCTACATCAACTGCTTCAAAACCATTGCTTGCCATCATATTGTTCGCCATAACACAGGGCGAAACAGCCATAGATAACCACACAAACAACAACATACCCAAAAGAGTACGTCCAAATGTTTGTGATCTTAGTCTGAATTGGTTTAGCAAAATCTTTCCATCTTTCTCAGATTAATAAAAGTTTAATATAAGGGAGTCTACCATATCTGCAAACAACATCAAAATACGTAACGGTACTTACTATTTGAAAAATACAGCAAAACAATCAGTCTTGGTTTGCATGCTCAAGAAACCAATTATAAGCATCCTCAAGACCATCTTTAAGTCCAATTTTTGCGTGCCACCCCATATTATTGATCCGACTCACATCTAATAGTTTTCTTGGAGCACCTTCTGGTTTTTCTGCATCAAAGAATAATTCTCCTTCAAAACCAACAACTTCTTTAATCAAGCTCGCTAACTCAGCAATCGTCACATCTTCACCCGTCCCAACATTAATATGAGAGAGCATTGCCTGTGTGTTGTTCTGATAAATTATCGTATCCAATTGCATAACAAAAATGCTAGCTGCTGCCATATCATCAACATGCAAAAACTCTCTCATCACTTCGCCAGTACCCCAGACTTCAACTGATTCTGCATCTTCAAGTTTTGCTTCATGAAAACGCTTAATCATCGCCGGAACCACATGACTATTCATACCATGGTAATTATCACCCGGCCCATAAAGATTGGTTGGCATAACCGAACGAAAATCGGTGCCATATTGCCGATTATAGGATTCACACAATTTAATCCCTGCAATTTTTGCTACTGCATAGGGTTCATTGGAAGATTCTAATAAACCATCCAATAATTCACTTTCTTTCATTGGTTGTTGTGCTAAACGAGGATAAATACAAGAACTGCCCAAAAATAGTAAATTTTTTACACCAGCCGAATACGCCTCATGCACAATATTCGATTCAATCATCAAGTTTTGATAAATAAACTCAGCTGGGAATTCATTATTAGCGTGAATTCCTCCTACTTTAGCTGCAGCCAATATCACATAGTCAGGCTTTTGGCTCTGCATAAAAACACGTACAGCACTCTGATCACATAAATCCAACTCAGCATGTGTTCGTGTAATAATATTGTTTATTCCTAGAGCTCTAAGCTGGCGAATGATCGCAGTCCCCACCATGCCTCGATGTCCTGCAACAAATATTAAAGAATTTTGATCTAACACAAAATATTTGCCCATTTATTAATTGGAAAATCTATCATATTTATCTAACAACCATCTTATTCATTATAATCAAAGGTTTTGAAGCCTTCTTTTCGACAGAGAGCATCGCGTTGAGCAATGGAAAGATCTTCGCGTACCATCTCAGCTACCATTTCTTCCAAAGTGATTTGAGGTATCCAGCCTAATTTTTCTTTCGCTTTTGTTGGATCACCTAATAAAGTTTCAACTTCAGTTGGACGAAAATAACGCGTATCGACTTTAACAACAACCTGTCCTGCTTCTAATTTAGTCCTCCCTGCATCAACGACTATCCCCTGCTCATCAACCCCTTCACCTTCCCAACGCAAAGTAATGCCTAACTCTTCTGCTGCTGCATTAACAAAATCGCGCACGGAATACTGTTTACCTGTCGCAATACAAAAATCTTCAGGCTCTTCCTGTTGAAGCATCAGCCACTGCATCTCAACATAATCCTTAGCATGCCCCCAATCACGTTTGGCATCCATATTTCCCAAAAAGAGACAGTCTTGCAAACCTAAGCTAATTCGAGCTATTGCACGAGTAATTTTACGGGTTACAAAAGTTTCACCACGCACAGGTGACTCATGATTAAACAAAATACCATTACAAGCATAAATACCGTAAGCTTCACGATAGTTGATAGTAATCCAGTATGCATATAATTTGGCTGCCGCATAAGGAGAGCGAGGATAGAAAGGCGTTGTTTCTTTTTGTGGAATTTCCTGAACTTTACCAAACAACTCAGAAGTTGATGCCTGATAATAACGTGTTGTTTTTTCTAATCCTGAAATACGAATGGCTTCTAGAAGGCGCAAAGCCCCTAGACCAACCGTATCAGCTGTATATTCAGGACTTTCAAATGAAACGGCCACATGGCTCTGAGCCCCCAGGTTATAAATCTCATCAGGACGTACCTCTTGAATGATCCGTACCAGATTCATAGAATCACTCAAATCACCATAATGTAAAATCAATCGGCGATTAATTTCATGGGGATCCTGATAAAGATGATCTATTCTATCCGTGTTGAATGATGAGGCACGACGTTTTATACCATGTACTTCATAGCCTTTTTCCAATAAAAATTCCGCTAAATAAGCGCCATCCTGTCCAGTTATACCGGTAATTAATGCTTTTTTCATAGTAACTACTTAATTTATTTCCTGACGTTCTCGTTTGAATTTTTGAAATAATGCACTTAAACAATTATTTCAAAAGCATTTTCCTAACTATCTCCAAGTTTAGAAATTGAAACCACGTTATTTTCTTTTTTCTTGAGTTCACACCAGAGTAAATCAACGGGCTGCTCTTTATCTGGAACATAACCTGTCTCACTATCCATTAAAATCTCACGAACCCAGGAGACATTAAAATCATTGCAAGCTTCATCCAGAAGTGCCATTTTTTCATCAATAACAGCCATTGGAAGCTTTTTTTCTTCGGCTCGCATGATACGAGGATGTTGTGTACCAGTAACGTTATCACCAATTAAAAGTTCTTCATATAGTTTTTCACCAGGGCGCAAGCCAGAATACACAATTTCAATATCGCCATCGGGTCTGGATTCATCTTTTACATCATATCCGGAAAGATGGATCATTTTTCTTGCCAACTCAGCAATTTTTACCGACTCCCCCATATCTAGAACAAACACATCACCACCCTGGCCAAGAGACCCCGCTTGCAACACTAGCTGAGCCGCTTCTGGAATAGTCATAAAATATCGAGTAATATCAGGATGTGTCACTGTCACCGGACCACCCTGTTTTATTTGTTTTTTAAATAGCGGCACAACCGATCCAGAAGAACCAAGAACATTGCCAAAACGCACCATACAAAAACGCGTACAATTTCCTTCAGTTTTTTCTGCTAATCCTTGTAGCACCATTTCTGCAAAGCGCTTAGTAGTCCCCATTATATTTGTTGGCCGCACAGCTTTGTCAGTAGAAATTAGCACAAAAGTTTCAACAGAACTAGCACATGCTGCCTCTGCAGCCCAACGAGTACCAAAAATGTTGTTACGAATACCTGCCACAATATTCTCTTCCACAATAGGTACATGCTTATATGCTGCTGCATGATATATTGTATTAACTCCATACGCAGTAAAAATACTTTGTAAACGTTTTTTATCCTGTATTGACCCTAATAATGACGTTAATAGAATTGTATTTGGTATTAGTTTCTTAAGCTCTTGTTCAATAGAATAAAGTGCATATTCTGATAACTCAAATATTATTAAATGTCTTGGCTTATGTTTTATAATTTGTCTGCAAAGCTCAGATCCGATCGAGCCTCCTGCACCAGAAACAAAAACCACCTTATTTTTTATACACTTGTCAAAAAGCTCATTATTTGGGCTTACGCTATCCCGACCTAATAAATCATCAATTTCAATTTCTAAAAGTTCTTCAATTTTAGCCTTACCATTCACAATATCAACCATACCGGGAATTGTCATCACTTGTACCGGATATTGCTCTAACCCCTGAATCACTTTTCGTCTCCTACTACCAGAAACGGAAGGAATTGCTAATAGTAATTGAGTAATATTCTCAGTTTTTATCAATTCTTCAATATGGTGTGGACGATAAACCTTTACCCCATCGATTACCCGCCCTTTAATATCTCTATCATCATCAATAAAAAATTTAACTTCATATTTATCACCATGATTTAAAGAAGTTAAAAGTTGACGTCCAGCACCACCAGCACCATAAATTGCCACATTTTCTTTATCCTTTTTCATCAATGCCTGATAATGAAACCATACAATAAAACGGGAACCACCAATAAAAAACAATGCTATCCCCCAATAAATAAATGGGATTGAGCGTGGCATACCGTTTCGAGTTAGCATAATACTCGCAGCAAGGATAAGAGATGATATAGAAACTGCTTTTAAAACAGTAAGAAAAGCTTTTTGACCCATAAATCGAACAATAGAACGATATAAGCCTATGCGGAGAAAAACAATGACACTAAACAAAAGAGTTATTAGGTAACTAAGATAGTCATCGTTATGTAATGTTTTATTAATATCCCCATAACGAATCACCATGGACAAAAAAATAGCAAGACTTATAGATAAGATATCAGAACTAATTAACATTAACTGTTTGAAATTTCTTTTATTTACAAATAATTTTTTTTTCATATTTAACAACTAATTTATATTGCAGGTATTATTTACCTAAACGATTACTCAACATTTGGTTATACTCAGCTACAAATAACAAGGCGATCGGTAGCCATATTAAAAACCATACTTCTTTGGGGCGAGATAAGAAACTTGTTCCTTCTGTCATCCCTGCACTAACACCATAGACAAGTAATACAATGCCAATTTGAGCAATTTGAGATGTTCTATTTCTAAAGTAGATATTAAGGAGGGAAATAAGAAGAGCAAACCAAATCAACAGGCCTAATATTCCCAATTTATAAGTAAGACCAAGATGAATATTATGAGTATCACTAAAAATTCTTGTTAATTTATCCGACTCAATATGAATACTGGTTCCCAATCCATGACCTAGTAAGGGTTTAAGCATTATTTGATCCATTGTAATAGACCAGATTTCAGGCCGGTATGACAATCCTCTTTGGATTATAAATTCATAATTATAGGAAAAATAAGTTATTGCCAGCACGCATATAGCTAGGAAAAAATAGAGCATATATTTACTGCGATTCATCCATAATAACACTAACAAAACTACACCTAAACCAACCAATGGTGTCCTTGAACCTGTAAGAATTACAAAAAAAAGAAGTGTAACAAACATGAGCATAAGAGCAATATCCCTTTTCAAATACCGATTTATTGAAAAAAAATATACCAACAAAAATGAAGTAAAAATACCATAGATATGTGATGATAAAAGAGGATTTGATAAATTTCCAACACCTATTATTCGTGTTGAAATTCTCTTATTCTGCACAATATAGTCCTGAAAAATACTGTAACAAGCCACACCTACATACACTGTAGCTGCGACAAGTAATATTATAATAATTTTTTCAGGATTATCTCGACCAATAGCAACTAAAGCTAAAATAAATAAAAGAATAATAAGCAACCGCTTAAAGTATTTGAAATCATTTATAGCTGAATCATTCCACAGTAAACTCATAATTGCATAGCAAAAAAGGAGTAATATTATTTGAAAAGCTCTTGATCTCAATAATAGATGAAATAATTCACGTTCATTGAGCAACAATATAAATGTAGGAACTATTAAAAATAAGTATATCTGAGTGTGGTAAGAGCTAAAACTTTTAAAGTAAATTATGCCCGTTAAAAAGAAAAATAATCCCAAGGGTAAAATGTAATGTCTAATTGCTAAATTTAATCTAGACTTTATAGTCTGTGACATTAATTTCATTTTTGGTAATCACTTAATAACAACTTTAATCTTCTTTATATAAATGAAAAGGATAAATTTAACTTTTGAAGGCTAGAATTTTATAAGTCTGAAATACTTAAGTCAACTTCCACTGCTTTCTCAATCTACTTCACCATTAAGAACATACTACCAACAGAATAATTAATTATTTATTGATTTACCCTCTTACCAAAACTCACATTCTGCTTTACAACTGATATATCAGTAAAAAAACAAAAAAACTGTTCAAAATATGAATACTTATTTATTAGAGTAGTTTACGAAAATGAATTTCCAAAAATCCTAAACAGAGGCTTGTTGCATCACTTCTTTTATAATATCACAATACCTAGTCATTTCATCTTCTGTGAGAGTCGGGTGAACAAGAAACATCAAGCTACTATCAGCTAGCTTCATGGCATTTGGTAGCCGTTCTTCTAGACGATACTTTGTATTTTCAAATGCTTTTTCCTGATAAACTTCGGGACATATTCCTTGGTAACATACTCCCCCCATTTTATTGATCTTATTAACTATTTTATCTCTATCCCAACCTTTTTTTAATAAGTTTGTTTTAATAAACACATAAAATTTATAAAAAGCATGTTCAATATATTTTTCCGGTAAAGGAACTCTTAAACATTCAAATTGCGAGCATACTTTAGCAATAGCATGAGCATTAACAGTACGCAATTTTTTCCATTCATCTAATTGTTTTAATTGTATACGCCCAATTGCAGATTGAATTTCAGTCATTCTACAGTTAGTGCCAAAAGATTCATGCAACCACAAAAAACCTTCAGAATTTTCATCATCATGAACAGCATCCCAGGATTTACCATGATCCTTGTAGGCCCAGATTTTCTTCCAAAGAGTTTCATCTTTTATTGTTAACATTCCACCTTCACCACCAGTAGTTATAATTTTATCCTGACAGAATGAAAAGGCACCAATATCACCGATTGAACCTACAACTTTTCCTTTATATTTCGCACCATGAGCCTGAGCACAATCTTCTATTATTTTTAACTGATTCTTGCTTGCCAATATCAATATTTCATCCATATCACATGGCCAACCTGCCAAATGAACACAAATCACCGCTTTAGTTTGGGGAGATATTACTTTTTCTATTGATTGTGCTGTAAAATTCTGTGAGTCAGGTTCAATATCAGCAAAAACAGGTATTGCCCCTACAGCAATAATACAACTTACTGAAGCAATAAAGGTTCTTGGTGTCACAATAACTTCATCACCTTCACCAACATCTAATGCTCTTAAAGCTAACTCAAGCGCTACTGTCCCATTTGACACAGCAATAGCATAAGGCACACCGCAATAATCAGCAAATTCCTGTTCGAATAAGTGTCCTTCACTCCCTGTCCAATAATTAACACGATTAGATAACAAAACCTCAGATACTTTATCTGCTTCCTTTTGTGAGAAATTTGGCCAAGATGAAAATTGTGTATTTGTCATTGATTTTCAATATATAATAGACGTTAATTAAACCTAATACTAAATTATAACTTAAATTATTTGATGCATAAAAAAAGATTATCACTGACATTAAAAAAAGTAGCAACAGGCACTGCTACTATTTATGCTATTGGCATAGTTTTAACACTCATGAGTCAGATTATTTTAACTAATATATTGGGTTCGCATCAATATAGTATTTACTATTATGTTTTAACATGGCTTTTTATTCTTACGATCATATCAAAATTTGGCATTGATATTTTACTTTTAAGATTCATTCCAAAATATAACATCAAATGCGAATGGCAGTTCTTTAAAGGAATTATATTCTGGTCAAAAAAAAATATTCTAAAAACAAGTTTATCCATTAGTTCATTATATCTGTTAACAGTTTTCCTGTTTAGAAATAACCTTGAGCAAGAATTAACAAATACATTTTACATCGGATGCCTTGCTATCCCGTTACTAACCTCAATATATATCCGTTACGGAATTTTAAAAGGGTTGAAACACCCAAACCTATCACTTTTGCCAGAATTAATTATAAGCCCTATTATTTTAAGTTTATTCGTTTTAATAACAGAATACTTTTTCAACAGAACAAATACAGCATCTTTAACAATGTTATACTATGTTATAACACTAATAATTGGCTCTTTACTTGGCCAGCAATGGCTAAAAAAAAGGCTGCCTACTGAAATACATCACGTTAACCCCAATTACAAAAGCAGGTATTGGTTACAAATAACCTTTCCCCTATTTATTATTACCCTCTTACATCAACTATTAGGTAATAATGATACTATCTTATTAGGTCTTATAAATGGAACAAAAAATATTGGTATTTATGGCATCGCATCAAAATTATCTCTTGCGGTCTCATTTCCATTAATTGTTGCCAATGTTCTATTTGCTCCTATAATATCTGAATGTTACTCAACAAATAATATAAATGGTTTACAACATAAGTTAAACAAGGGCATGCGCTTTGTCATCTTTAGCTCAATAATTTTTTTTACATCACTTATTTTTTTTAGAGAACAGGTATTAACTATTTTTGGCAAAGATTTTCTTCAAGGCTCAACAAGCCTAGTCATTTTATCCATAGGACAAATAATAAATGCAATTTTAGGGCCCGTGGGTTTCTTATTAAGCCAAACCTCATATGAAAAAACTGTTATGAAAACACTATTTTTAGCAGTATTATTGAATATAATACTTAATTTGTTATTAATACCAGACTATGGTATCGAGGGAGCAGCTCTAGCAACATCAATATCCATTATTAGCTGGAATGTCATACTCTATTACAAAGTACGTCAATATCTTGGTATTGATGCTAGTGGATTATTTAAAATAAGGATAACCTGAATTGAAAAAGACCAATTTTTTTATTCTGGGCGCACCCAAGTGCGGAACTACAGCCCTAAGTGAATATTTGCGAGAACACCCAAATGTTTTCATCTCATATCCCAAAGAACCTTCCTTTTTTGCATCAGACCTACCAGGTCTTCAATATGTGAAAACAGAAAAAGACTACCTCAATTTGTTTAATCAGCAAAAAAAATACCACTCAATAATAGGAGAAGCCTCTCCCTCCTATTTATATTCTGAAACAGCAATCAAAGAAATTAAACAATTTAATCCTGAAGCCTATCTTATAATAATGATTCGAAATCCTATTAATATGCTCCAGTCTTACCACAAACAACTATTATATAGTCTTTTTGAAGATCAAGAAAATTTAGAGGACGCTTGGAGACTACAAGATGATAGAAGTAGAGGAAAAAGTATTCCTTCTAATTGCAGAGAACCCCTATTGCTACAATACAAAAAAATGACTTCTTTCACAGCTCAGATAAAAAGAGTTCTTGATCATTTTCCAGAAAAACAAGTAAAGATAATATTATTCGATAATTTCAAAAAATCACCTCAGTCTGTCTATGATGATGTGCTCCATTTTCTCGATATCTCTTGTGATAGCCGTACACATTTTCCCGTAATTAATGCTGCAAAAACTCCACGTTCATTATGGGTTAATAAGTTTATCCATCTTATTCCATACGGACTCATTGGCTTTATTCAAAAAAATTCCAATTCATTTATTCATAAGAAATTTGTTAAACTACACCAATATATTAATAATCTCAATAGTAAAAAAAGTATAAAAAAAGGAATTTCTGCAGATTTTCGTAGAGAACTTGAGGATTATTTTTCAGATGAAATAAATAGCTTAAGCTCATTATTAAAAATAGATCTGAAAAAATATTGGTCTTATTAATCCATCATAAGAACTTTTGCAGGAACACCAACCACCTTCACATTATCAGGAATATTTTTAAGTACTACAGCTCCAGCACCCACAATTGAATTTTGTCCAATAGACACCATTTGAATAATCGAAGCACCAATTCCAATCCAGCTACATTTATTAACACTAACAAATCCAGCCAAATTAGCTCCTGGAGAAATATGTACACCATCAGCAATCTGACAATCATGATCAACTGTTGCTGCAGTATTCACAATACATGATATTCCCAATGAAACACCTGCATTAATAACAGCATTAGAAAAAACAACCGTTCCCGGAGAAATTTTTGAATATCGACTGATTGCTGCTGCTGGATGAATTATTGTTACTAAGTTATGTTTAGTATCAAGTAATTGTTGACTCTGAGATAAGCGTAGTTGATTATTTCCTAAAGCAACAATTATATCCCACTCTTGTGAATCTGGAATATCAGTAATTCTATTAACAACTTGAAAATTGAATAATGTTCTAATTTCAGGGTTTTTATCGACAAAAATAATTTGTTGCCATTTATTCATTAGAAGAGCGGCATCTAACACCACTTTGCCATGCCCTCCAGCACCAACAATGATAAGCCCCTTACTCATCGATTCCCCTTAAATTTTTCCATTGTAACATGCTCACCGTATGATATATCGCTACGTTTAATCACTTTCATAAATGTAGTAAATATAATCTTCAGATCCAGAAAAAATGTGTGATTATCTACATACCAAACATCCAGATTAAATTTCTCATCCCATGAAATTGCATTTCTTCCATTAATTTGCGCCCAACCTGTAATACCAGGCTTTATCTGGTGACGACGTTTTTGCATTTTATTGTATAAGGGAAGATATTCAACCAGTAATGGCCTTGGTCCAACAAAACTCATATCTCCTTTCAGGACATTCCACAGCTCAGGCAACTCATCCAAGCTGGTACTTCGTAGCCATTGGCCAAAAGAGGTCAACCTTTGTTCATCTGAAAGATAATTACCTTCTTCATCTTTTGTTTCTAACATTGTTCTAAATTTAAACATCATAAATATGACACCATTATGACCAGGACGCTCTTGTCGAAAAAAAATAGGCCTACCAATTTTTTTAATAACTGTAATAGAAAGAACAATAAACAATGGAGATAATATAATTAAAGCAAAAAGAGAAACAATAAAGTCGAACAATCTTTTCATTAATACTCCTTATTCTGGTTTGAAAGTTACTCCAAAAACATTTCTCACTTTCATTTGGAGAAAATCTATTGTAGTAACTTTCTATCCAAATATAGGGTCTACAATTATATTTTTTGGCCCATTTTTTATAAGTATATTTTGAAATTGACCACAAACAGATTTCTCTCCATCATCAATTGTATTGTATAATAACTACTTAGTGGAAAGATTTTTTGGGTGTTTTAATATCTCATTTTTACGTAGCAACTAATCTATTACCATCACTTGATTTACTGATATTCTTTAGTTCTGGGGCTTCTTTTATTAAAAAACCTCTTTGCTTAACAAATAGCGGGGCATTCATGTTTTAATTCTGAATAAAAGGTTTGTCTAATTTTTATATAACCATATATTATTTCGAAATGTACTATAGCACTTCCTCCTTAGAGACCAAATCTACTATACTACAAACAGTTAAAATTACTTGATTGAAATAAAACTTCTTGTGTTGTTAAGCTAATTTCTTATTTGAATATCAGGTTACTTAGAGAATATCGCTACAAGCGTATTAAAAATCAATGATATGTCTACAGTCAAACTACGTTCTTTAACATAACGACTATAATAGTTAAGCTTTATTGGAGTAATCTTTCGAATATATTCATCCACTGGATCAGAAACACCTTCTAAAAGCTCATTTTCATTTCGGAACTCTATAGAAGCAAAATCTGTAATTCCTGGTGGTACAGATAAGACTAAGTCACGTACATCTTCAGGCCAATGAACAACATATTCTGGTACTTCTGGTCTTGGCCCAACCAGACTCATTTCTCCTTTTAATACATTTAGTAATTGTGGTAGTTCATCAAGCTTATATTTACGAAGAACTTTCCCACTTCGTGTAATCCTGGAATCTTGTCCAACGGTTACTCTAGCCCCCATTGACTCTGCATTAAATACCATAGTTCGAAACTTATAAATTTGAAATAACCTTCCAGATTTCCCTACACGCTCCTGTCTAAAAAAAAAAGGGCCCGTTGAATCAGTCTTAATCCAGAGTGCAAGAATTAAGAACAGTGGGCTAAGAAATAACAAGCCAGGTATCACCAGAATAAGATCAAAAATTCGCTTAGCTAACATTATTAAAAAGAATCATTTTCACTGCAGATACAACCCTTTGAGCATCATCATTAGTCATTTTAGTGTAAAGCGGTAGGCTTACAGCACATTCAAAATTCCGCAACGCACATGGGAAGTCATTGTGTTTAAACTCATAAGTATCACGCCAATAAGTGAGAAGATGTAGAGGAATAAAATGAACACTACAACCAATACCTTGCTCAGACATCAACTGAATAAAGTCATTACGATCAATTGTAACATTATTTGTCAAACGAATTATATACAAATGCCAAGCATGTAAATCCCCCTTTGGAGCCTTAGGTGGTAATAATATTGGTAAGCCTTCAAATTCTTTGTTATAAAAATCTGCTAATTCCTGTCGACGTCTTTGAAATTTATTAGCTTTCCTAAGTTGATGAATTCCCATTGATGCAGCTAAATCATTCATATTATATTTATAACCAGGAGCTATCACATCATAATGCCAGCTAGGTTTTTTTGAAGTATAACGATCAAAAATATCACGGCTAATACCATGTAGACGCATAATTCGACAGCGTTCAGCAATTTGTTGATCACGGGTTACAATCATGCCTCCTTCGCCAGTGGTAATGGTTTTTGTTGCATAAAAGCTATAAACTGTTACATCAGACTGAAGAGATCCAATTAAATTACCTTGATATCGAGTGGGTAGTGCATGAGCAGCATCCTCCACAACTTTTATTCCATGACTATGGGCAATATTAATAATAATTGACATATCACAAGCAAGACCAGCAAAATGTACTGGGATAATTGCCTTTGTCCGAGATGAAATTGCTCCTTCAAGCAAAGTTACATCAATATTAAATGTATCTTCATTAATATCAACCAAAACTGGCTTCGCACCAAGATATCGGATCACTTCTGCTGTAGCAGTAAAAGTATACGGTGTTGTAATAACTTCATCACCAGAACTAACCCCCAAAGCTTCTAGAGCAAGATGCAAACCTGAAGTAGCAGAATTGACAGCAATAGTTTCAAGCCCTCCACCAAGAAATTCATTAAAATCCAACTCAAATTTCTTAGTTTTCGGGCCAGCTGTTACCCAACCAGAACGGAGAGAATCAACAACTTCATCAATTTCTTCTTCACCAATATCAGGCAAAGCAAAAGGTAAAAAACAATTATCATTCATACTAACAATTACATACCAAAAATATTTTTTGTGAGAAACAATTCAATGGATAATATTAACTGTGATACCCAAGTCTGGTATTTAAATTACCAATTTCTTTATTCACATGTTCCAGGAGAATATCATCTAAAGTTTTTTTCCATTTTTCCGTATTCGATACTTTTACAGAACTTTGATAGTTACTAAGAACTCTTTCCACATCAGATAGGCCGATAAATTCACACAAACTACGTAATTCTGAATCATTTGAAACCAAGGATTCATATCTGATTTCAATAACTTGATCATCTGGAATTGAAGCAAGTTGAGCTTCTGAAATCTCAACACATTTTTTCCATTGCCTTGCACACACTACCTCTAAAGGCAATAGTGATGCATCTTCTTCAATCCCTTTATATCTTGGGCCCCAAACATAACTACCTTTCCCAGAAGAAAATATACCTTTCAGCATATTGCCAATATACCAAAAAGCATATTTATAATTAGACCATGGAAAATATTTAATTTTATTCAACAAATAACTATGTCCAACAGGTGTAGACCACATCCTCATTGAAGATTCAGTCACTGCACGACCATCCCTAATCAAATGAACAAATTTTGCTTCTGGAAAAATTTTATATAAAAATTCAGGTCTTAGTGTATTCGGCACAGATTTCTCAACAAGGAAACGAGCCCCAACTTTGGCTTCTCTAACTAACTTAGGGAGAGTTTTACGAACATATTTTATAACACATTCATCCGCCATATCTGCCGTAAACTCATCATGAGAAAATGATTCATTTCCATAGCGCCAAACATATCCTATATCATATGGGATAGCAACAACATCGTGACTGGCTTCTAATAAGCTACGTAAAAATTTTGTCCCCGATCTTCCAGCCCCGATTAAAAAAATAGGAACCAGTTTTTCATCTTTATTCATGCAGTAAAAACCTGTGCTATTTTTTCAAGTGTTGTATTTTTTCCAAAATGGATAGAAGCTATTTCTTCTGTATACTGACGCGAAATAGGAGAAAGCTTATGATTCTCAATTATTTTTTCAATTCCATCAACTATTTTTTGTTCCGAAGAAGGTGATACAGCAAAACCAATTTTATTTTCAATTACAAACCTCGACAATTCAGAACCATCATCAACTAAAGCAAAAATTGGCAAACCATTTCCTATATACATGATTGCTTTACTAGGATATGCAACTTCACAAATTCTCGGTGAAATGGAAACAATACCAAAATCTGCTTTTCCCATTGCCGTGACTGCCTCTTGGACACTCTTTTGTCCTAAAATCTGGACGTTAACAAGTTGGTATTTATTTTTTATTCTTTCCATATGTTTACGCAAAACACCTTCACCTAAAAACACAAATTCAACATCATCACGGTCACCAAAGTGTATTAGAGCACGCATCAACATTTCAAGGTTCTGAAAACGACCTAAACTTCCCGCAAAAAGAAATCGAATTTTAAAATCAGCAGCATTTTTTAACTTTACATCAACCTTCTTAAATGGAAAATTGTTAATTATTTTTACATGTTCTGTCCGACAGCTACGTTTTTTAAAAGTATTTTTCATATCTTCAGACAGGGTAATTACTTTCCACGCCTGATTAATATTTTTAGAGTCAATTTTTAGTAAAATATTATACAATAAATTTTGTCTAATATTAGAATTCAGCAGCATAGCTTCTGGATGAATATCTTGGCAATGATAAATATATTTAAATCTTCTGATATAAGATGCCCATCGCACCAATGCCGCAGTTATGATGGGAGGCGTTGTGGCTACCATAACAATGTCATTACGGCGAAAACAGAGCGAAGTAAACACCCAAGCCCCATAATATAAACTATTTAATAGTTTATGAAATATTCCATGCCCCTTTTCTGCTCCTAATTTCAGAACATTAATTTTGATGTTATTCTGTTTTTGCCATTTCTCTCGTAAACTTTTCTCATTGGCAGAACCATCCGTTGTAGTCATAATTCTCACATCATAGCCAAGATTATTTACTGATTCAGTAATGTCCTTGAGCATTTGAGCATAGGGATATTCTTGTGGCCAAAAGTATCGATGTAGTATTGTTACTCGCACAATACCTTAATCCCAGTCATAACGATTAAAATTATCCATATTACGCCACTGTGATGCCAGTTTCGCTGTACCTACAATTAATTTCAGAACTCGCAATGATGTATTATTTATTTGATATTCTTCAGGTATTTCTCGTTCAACTGCTAAATTATTTTCAGTTGTTACAATCTCAACCGATTGAAGAAGAATATCTGGATTTAATCCCGTTAAAATAATTGAACCCACATCAATTGCCTCAGGACGCTCAATCGAATTTCTCAATGTCACTGCGGGGAAATTAAGTATAGCCGACTCTTCACTAATTGTACCACTGTCAGAAATAGCACAAAATGATTCAAGCTGTAATTTATTATAGTCAATAAAACCAAATGGTTTCAAAAAACGGACATCTGCCCCCTGAAGGTCAACAGTCAATGCTTCTAAACGATTTTTAGTCCTTGGGTGAGTTGATACAACAACAGGGTAACCATATTTTTCATATAGTGCTTTAAGACATTTTACAACTAACTCCAAGTTTTTTTGATTATCTACATTTTCTTCTCGATGAACACTGACAATGAAGTACTTATTTTTCTCCAATTTTAAGTTTTCAAGTATATCTGAGGCCTGAATTTTTTCACTCATATTATCAAGTACCTCGCGCATTGGAGAGCCTGTCAAATAAATAAATCTGTGAGGTAAACCTTCAGAAAGTAAATGCCTCCTGGCATGTTCAGTATAAACCAAGTTAAAATCCGCCAAATGATCGACCATCATTCGATTGTTCTCTTCTGGAACATTTGCATCAAAACTTCTATTACCTGCTTCCATATGATAGGTTGGAATTTTCATCCGTTTGGCCATTAATAGAGCAATTGCACTATTTGTATCACCAAGAACCAATACTGCATCAGGCCGCTCTTGCAAAAGAACTTCTTCAGTTTTAATAAGAATTTCCCCTAGCGTTTTTCCAAGTGTTGATGTATCAACTCCGAGAAAATAATCAGGCTGACGAACACTCAATTCATCAAAAAAAACCTGATTCAACTCATAATCGTAATTCTGCCCTGTGTGAATCAAAACATGTTGGGTATATTGTTCCAAAGTTGCCATTACTGATGCAAGACGAATGATCTCTGGACGAGTTCCCAATATAGTCATAACTTTTAGTTTGTGCAAATCAGACCTCTAAATAATTTGTATCAGGCTTCTTTTCATCATAAATTTCATTGGCCCATAATAATAAAACCATTTCTGTATCGCCTGTATTTGAAATATTATGAGTATAACCAGGGATCATCTCAACTACTTCCATTTTCTTTTCTGATACATTGTATTCGATAATCTTATCGCTATAGAGATTTCTTAATTGAATTCTTGCCTGTCCCTTAATAACTAAAAATTTTTCATTTTTAGTGTTATGAAAATGATTTCCTCTGGTCACCCCAGGAGCAGACGTTGATATTGATAATTGTCCACTGTCTATAGTCTTTAATATTTCATAAAAAGCCCCCCTGGCATCCTCATGTCCCTTTAATTCATATGAAAAATTATCTTCAGCCAGATAGCTTAAATAAGTTGCATATAAAACACGTTCAAATCCCTTACCAATATTGGGGATCAGTAAAGTTTCTCTACTCTTTTTGAACTCATATAATATTTTCTCTATTTCACCTAAAGTTTTATGGTATGTTTTATTAACAGTGTAATAAATTTCTCGTGTTTCTCTACGGTATAGATGTTCTATAAACGCATGAATAACATCACCAATATAAACTAACTCTAATTTAGTATTTCTATCATTAACTTGGATTTCGATATCGTTTGCAATGTTATGACACCAAGTTGCAATAACAGAATTATAATTAGGCTTACACCACTTACCAAATACATTTTGTAATCTATAAATAAAACAACTTACACTATTATTTTTTGAATAATTTTCAATAAGCTGTTCACTTAAAAATTTACTTTTTGCATAGTCATTTTCAGCTCCAACTTGAATAGATGAAGATAGTAAAATAGGAATATGTTTTTTCGTTTTTTCAATAATATTAATAATAACTTGTGTTAAATCAGAATTACCTTCATAAAATTCTTTCGTATCATCTGGCCTATTAACACCCGCTAAATGAAATATAAAATCTGCATCACTAATTAACTGCTCTAAATCAAATAATGAGTTTTTTTTACTAAAACACAAAATTTCAATATTCTGCATTTTTTTTAGAGTTACGATTAAATTTTTAGCAATAAAACCATTTGAACCGGTAATAAGAACTTTCATTTAATAACCTATATATTCCATGTAGCCAGTTCAGCACGGACTTCTGGTAATGATAAAAGCACCTGCTCAACTTGTTTGATCGTCAATTGCTCTGTATTATGAGAGTGATAATCATCAAAACTTATTTCATTTTCATTACCTTCATTGAAATATTTTTCATAATTAAGATCTCGACTATCCATTCTTACTCGATAATAATTCCCCATATCTTCAGAAGCAACAAGTTCTTCTTTAGATGCTAGTGTTTCATAAAGTTTTTCGCCATGACGAAAGCCAATAATCTTTGTTTTAATATCATCCGTTTTAAATAGGTTAATAAGTGCTTTTGCTAGATCTGCGACTGTACAGGCAGGTGCTTTTTTAATAAAAATATCACCTTGCTTTGCATGATTAAAAGCATGTTCAACCAACTCAACCGATTCAGATAGAGCCATTAAAAATCTTGTCATCGTTGGTTCAGTAATAGTGAGAGGTTTTCCTGACTTTATATGCTCAATAAATCTAGGTATTACTGAACCTCTTGAATACATAACATTGCCATATCGAACACAACAAATAACAGTCCCTTCTTCTCCCTGACTTCTAGCATATGACTGTGCTACTTTTTCCATCATAGACTTTGTCATGCCCATTGCATTGATTGGATAAACAGCTTTATCTGTACTCAAACAAACAACTCGTTCAACATTATTTTTTATTGCTGCTCTAATAACATTGTCACTACCAACAATATTAGTCATAACAGCTTGCATTGGAAAAAATTCACATGAAGGTACTTGCTTTAATGCTGCCGCATGAAATACATAATCAACACCGTTCAAAGCTGACTCTATACCATTGTAATCACGTACATCACCAATATAATAACTTAATCTCTCATCATCAAAATCTGTACGCATTTGATCTTGCTTGGTTTCATCACGACTAAACACTCTAACTTCAGTACAATCGTTCTTTAATAAATATCTTATTACAGTTTTACCAAAAGAACCTGTTCCTCCCGTAACCAATACCCTTCTATTAGTAAACTTTTTCTTACTCATACCATATCAACCATTTTATAAATATTTTAAGCGCTAACTTGGCTATTTTTTTGTACATATATATAACCACGATCATCTTCAGCATTTAGCTCAAAGCCAATTTCTGATATAACAGAATATGTAGATGGGTTTCCTACTATAGATATTAGCTCAATATTGCTAGAAACATTTCTTGCGCCTTCCAGGATTTCTGATTCAGCACCATTTGTAGTTATACTTAATAAGTTAACTCTTTCTATTCCATTTTCTTTTAGTATATTCTCTACAGAATCCACTTCAATTTCTTCAACACGATATTTTGACATATCTGTTCGAGATGAATCATATACATCTTCTATTAAATTTGATGCGGGATGTTCATCATCAATAAGAAATCTTAGTTTAGTTTTCTTACTCCACGCTCCCTTTGGTATAACTGTTATATTATTAATATTATATGACGAAATAAAGTTATTTAATTCCTTAACATTTTTCGCATCAGGCTCAATAACAATAACACGTCCACCTTCTCCTACACGTTTGGAAAAGTGTATTGAACGAGAACGCCCTGCTTTTAATAAATCCCAAGGTGCACCCAGCTGAACAATAACCCAACCATCTCTAATTTCCTTATATGGTAAACGATAGTTTCGCCATAACATACCAAAACTATATTTACCGTATTTCATACTCATCGGTAACAGCCATAAAAAATAGTTCATAATTTTACGTAACAAGTTATGAACTCTTGACATTCTTGATAATTTGTAAAACATAGTTAATTTCCAATCGATAAATTTTTATTGAATAATTCCACGGAGACGTAAAGCTTCATCATGTTTATGAATATCATCTTCATTGAACCGTTGAGATATAACTTGAGCACGAGGCGATGCAACAATAGAATATGGGGGGACATCATTTACAACTACTGCCCCAGATGCAATAATAGCTCCCCTACCAATAGTAACTCCAGATAAAATAATCGCACCAAATCCAACCCAGACATCATCTTCAATTATAATTTCATATTTATCACCACGAACTGATTCAAACATAGTTGTTCCTACCAGCTTATGATCATGAGCATCCTTTGCAACTAAGCCAGAATGTGCAGCAATCATGACATGATTACCTATAATAACATCAGTATTAATTATTGCATGGGAGCCAATGCTGACGGTATCACCCATTCTTAAAATTTTATTCGGTGAAAATATTCTAACATTTTGTTGAACATGAACATTTTTTCCATGTACAACCCAGGGATATTTAATTTTAAAAAGCAATATATTACGAATACTATTCAATAGTAATTTAATTATTCTGATTATATTCATTCTAAGGCCTAAATATTCTTACTAAACTCAGCTTACAATTAAATTATACAAATCAATCAATTTAGGCATTTGACTTTCCCAAGAATATTTCTCAATAAAAGCCTTTTGTCCATCTTGCCCAAACTGTTGACACAATTCACGATCATCCACTAATTTACAAATTGAGTTAACAAAACTATCAACATCCTCTGGCTTTGCCAGAATTCCAGCATTTGTATCTTCTATCACTGCTTGTTGATGAGGAAGATCGCTTGTTACTACAGGAATTCCTGCTGCCATAAATTCAAATAACTTTGTATGTATACCTTTAATTTGTTGAGGAACACGTAAATTAGGATTACATGCTATGGTTGCTTTATTTAGTATGGACATTAGCTGTGGAGGAGGAACATTTGGCAATAATTCTAATCTTTCTTCCAAACCATAAAGTCGCCTTTTTTCAAGATAAGCATTGCGGAAATCTTCACTACCAAAACGATCAGATGCATAAAATTTTACATTAGAACGTAATTTACTAACCCTCTCAACAATCTCCAAATAAAGCATACTACCATTATTAAGATGCTGAGAACCGATAAAAATAACAGCAGCATCACGTTCAATATAATTATCCTCAACAGATTCTAACAATACTTTAGTCGCATAGTTTTTAACATATACTTTTTGGAGACTGGGACTATTAAAATTTTTTTCCTGATACGGTGTCACAAGCACTACATTACCAATAATTCTTGATAATATACGTTCCCCATAAAGAACAGAATAATACAAAGGCCATCGTAAGGGTTTGGGAACCCAATGCCGAACTAATGCTTCATCAGCATAGTTTTCATGGACATCATAGACTACCTTTTTTCCAAGTGATAATATTGTCATCCATGGGAGTAAATCAATATCATGAAAGTGAACCACATCGACTTGACGCAATAAAGGAAACAAGATCAGCCCAATTTGAGGTGGAATCACAAAAGGTCTTTGCCAGCGTTTAGCACACTTATTAAATGTATGAAAAACTACTCCTTCCTTTGTACTTAAATTCTCCACACTCCATGGACAGATAAGATGTACATCAATTCCCTCTCGAGCCAGAGAACTTGCATGCTTCCAAATACGCGCATCAAAATCAGGGTGAATTGAAGTTACAATAGCTACAGACTTAACTTTACATTTTTTATTCATTAATATAGACACCTAGGATACGCTTAGACATAAATTATTTAAAGTTAAGAATTGCTTCAATACAACGCCCTCCTGCATCTCCTTGACCATATAATTCTGTGGCTAACCAAGGGGCTGTAGAGTTGATTGTATCAAAAAATGATTTCACTAGTGCAACCCTGTTCAATCCAACCAATTTGTTATAACCATATTCAACTAATTCTGTCCACTCTGTTTCTTCTCGTAATGTTATGCAAGGAGTTTGAAAAAAATATGCTTCTTTTTGAACTCCTCCTGAATCCGTAACAATTACAGAGGCATTCTTCTCAAGCATTAACATATCCAAATAACCAACAGGTTCAATAAAATTAATACTATTAAACTCGCTTTGATAGTCAACTCCTAAAGATTCTAAAACTCCTTTAGTTCGAGGA
>JAPHSW010000111.1 GCA_026196615.1 Gammaproteobacteria bacterium
ACAAAAGCCCGGGATTTTTGGATAAGAGTCTCGATCAGTGCATCACTTCCCGCAACAAAAGCACCAAAAACCCCCATTGCTTTACCTAAAGTAGCCATATAAATAGGCAGCTGCTCCTGATCTAATGAATATTCCTCTGCAGTACCCGCACCATTTTCACCCAGGACACCAAAACCATGAGCATCATCCAGCATTAGCCATGCATCATGTTGCTGACAAAGAGCACTTAGTTGTGTCACAGGAGCCAGATCACCATCCATACTAAAAACGGCATCAGACATAACCAATTTTCTTGATTCTTCTGACAACGAGTTATTTTTACTTAACAGTTTTTCTAAAAAGTGCAGTTCATTATGAGGGTAACGTTTGAATTGACTGCCTGATAAAGCAGATGACAATAAGGCGGCATCAATCAAGGAGGCATGATTTAATTTGTCTTGAAAAATAGTATCCCCTTTTCTCATCAAGGCATTAACAATACCAAGGTTAGCCATATAACCTGTAGAGAACAATAAAGCTCTACTTCTTCCTGTATATTTAGCAAGTGCCTCTTCTAATTCATGGTGTGCTCGACTGTGACCACTGACTAGATGGGCTGCACCACTACCTACCCCGTAGGTATCAATCCCTTTTTTTAATTCTTTGGCAATTTCTGGATGATTTGCCAGTCCAAGATAATCATTACTGCAAAAACTCAAAACTTTTTTGCCATTGCTCTGCAGGTGGACCTGCTGTGGACCATCAGTTATTTTTCTTTGTCGATATAAGGACTGTTGCTGTAATACCTGTAAATCTTTTTTTAAGATATCATCTAAATGATTCATAATCTGTTGCTTCTTTTTCTATTGACAGCGGTACCACCTAAGTAGTTATTATGAAGAAGGTTGGTGCTCGAAAGTGATGTATAAACTCAGAAGTTGATGGGGTAGGGTAGGCTTTGCTGTGGACGCTTCGAGCCCATCCATGGGACGCTTATCCTCGGCGTCCTGCCTCGAAATACCACTGCAAAGCCTACCCTACCTCACCACCTTCTTACCCTTATCACGTTTCTCACTTAAAGTAGAAAATCAAGATCAAAAGCAAAGAATAAAGCCAAAGCTTGAGTCCGAATGTTTTTCTTATCTTTTGATATTGCTCTTTACCTCTAGTGAGAAACATGGCGCAGGAAGGAAGGTTTGATGCTCTCATTGAACTTTCAGGGGCTTTTCGAGGCAGGACGCCGAGGATGAGCGTCACATGGATGTGCTTGAAGCGTCCCCAGAAAGGTCAATGAGAGCATCGAATTTTCCGTTTTTAAAAAAACATTTTGAATGCCTCAGCATTTCTTTTCAATTTCCACTTAAATAATTAAGCAGACTGTACTGATGCTTGTTCAGAATGACCTTCCTTGTTTTTACCTCCACAACCTTTCTTTTTTTCTAAACTAGTCTTCATACCCAAACTCTCAAAAAGTTTTTGATCACCTTGGGCGCTTGCTCCTTCAGTTGTTAATAATCGCTCACCATAAAAAACAGAATTAGCACCTGCAAAAAAGCACATTGCCTGCATTTCATCAGACATTTCTTCGCGACCAGCAGATAACCTAACGACAGAACGAGGCATCATAATTCTAGCCACAGCAACAGTACGAACAAATTCTATAGGGGAGATTTCATCCTGACCAAATAACGGTGTGCCTTCTACTTGAACCAACATATTAATTGGTACACTATCAGGGTGTTTTGCCATATTAGCTAATTGTATGAGTAAACTACTGCGATCTTTTCTTTCTTCTCCCATACCAAGAATACCGCCACTACAAACATTAATACCTGCACCTTGAACATTATTCAAAGTATCGAGACGATCCTGAAAAGTACGTGTTGAAATAACATTGCCATAGAATTCCGGAGACGTATCAAGATTATGATTATAATAATCCAGTCCCGCTTCTTTTAACTGCTGAGCCTGATCATCATCAAGCATTCCTAAAGTGACACAACTTTCCATATCAAGAGACTTGACCGCTTTGATCATTTCCAAAACCTTTGGAAAATCACGCTTATTAGGTCGAGACCATGCGGCTCCCATACAAAAGCGATCCGCACCTTCGTCTTTGGCCTTTTGAGCAGCTTCAACCACTTCATCAATTGATATTAAAGCTTCTGATTCAAGCTCAGTATTATGATGAGCACTTTGTGAACAATAGCCACAATCTTCAGAACATTTACCTGTTTTTATACTTAACAGAGTACTAATTTGAATGCTATTTGGATCAAAATTCGCACGGTGAAGGCTATGCGCTTGAAACAATAAGTCATTTAAAGGTAACTCAAAAAGTGCCTGGACTTCAGAGATATCCCAATCATGTCTTAAATTATCTCCAACAGATTGATTTCCAACAGGAGTTGTCATATTAATCGCCTTCCCTTCTCTAAGTAGAATTACTAAAAACGGCTAATATAACATATTTGCCTGTACATGTAATTTTCCTGATAAATACCGCCTCAAATTCAGGCACATTCTGACTCAAGGAGTTGGGTAAAATCAGAAGCCGATACAGGTTTACTGTATAAATAGCCTTGGGCTATATCACAGTTCATTTGAATCAAGTGTTCAAGCTGCTCCTGTGTTTCCACCCCTTCAGCAACGACTTTCAAGTTCAGTGCATGAGCCATAACAATAGTGGCATTTATTAATTCTCGATCAGCAGGATCAACTGTCACATCATTAACAAAACTACGATCAATCTTAATAATATTAAATGGATAACTACGAAGATAACTGAGTGAAGAGTAGCCTGTACCAAAATCATCCATGGCAATTGTGATACCCATCCGACTCAATTGGGTCAGAGCTTCATCAATATAGCTATGCCCGCTCATCAGAACGCCTTCAGTGATTTCAAGCTCCAAAGAATTAGGTGAAATACCCGCTTGTTTTATAGCCTCTTCAATACCAGGAACCAACTTCGGATCACGAAATTGTCGTGGTGACAAATTAACAGCAATATAAAAATCATCACACTGATTTTTTTGCCATTGCAGCGTTTGTCTTAAAGCTTCAACCAAAACAAATTTGCCTATATTAATAATTAAACTGGTTTGCTCACAAATTGGAATAAATTCAACTGGTGAAACATTGCCAAGGACAGGGTTATTCCAACGCAATAAAGCTTCTGCAGCAACAACTTTTCCATTATTGATATCTATTTTAGGCTGATAAAAAACTTCAAATTCATTACGTTCAAGTGCACCATGAATCTGTTCTTCCAATGCTAATCTCCGTGATACCTCACGATTCATACTATCTGTAAAATAAGAGTAAATGTTTCGACCTTGCTCTTTAGCATGATACATAGCAGAATCAGCATTACGTAATAAGCGGGATGAATCACTCGCATCTTCAGGATAAATTGAGATACCAATACTGGAGGTCATAATAAGTTCTCTTGACTCAATTCTAAATGGATTTCTAAATTGACAAAGTAAATTTTCCGCTATTGGTTGTGCCTCTTCGGCATGTGAAAGTCCACCCAAAAGTAAAATAAATTCATCACCACCCAGACGGCCCACAGTATCTCCTGCTCGAAGAACACTGGATAATCGCTCAGCAACTTCTATTAGAAGTTTATCACCCACTTCATGCCCCAAAGTGTCATTAATTTTCTTAAAATCATCTAAATCCAGAAATAATACAGCGACTTTTTCCGAATTACGTTTTGCTTCATTAAGTAATTGGTTCAGACGATCAAGAGCAAGCATTCGATTAGGTAAATCTGTCAGATTGTCAAAATAAGCCTGATGTTCAATTTTATCAGCCTGCTCTTTACGTAGTGTATTATCAATATCAATACAGTATATTTCAGGTTCATTGCTTTGATTCTTATGCATGACATAACTTGAAAAAACATGAACAGGCTTACCATCTGCTTTTTTTAGAGTCATTTCTGATGAAGGAATCCCTGGACCTCCATTGACCCAATCATTAATCGCTGTTCTTACCTGAGCTTGCATTTCATCAAGAATAATAAGCTCTTCAAGCTTTTTACCCATGGCTTCTACAGCACTATAGCCATAGAGCATTTCACTGGCATGATTCCAGTAGATAACTTGATGATCTTTATTGTAACCCTGAACAGAAATAGCATCTGTTCCCTCAAAAATTTTACGAAAACGTCTTTCACTTACCTGAAGAGCTTGTTCAACCTGTTTCCTTTGTAAAATTTCTCGTTTTAACCGGAAAAGCCAGTAAAAGAATAAAACAAATAAAAAAAGTACTACAAGGCCAATTTTAACCAGTTGTTCAACATGGATCCCCTGCTCAAAATGTAATCCACGCCACTTATTTAAAATCTGTTCTTTTTGCTCAAGAGAAATATTATTCAATGCTTTTTGTAAAATAGAAAGTAGTTGTTGATTATTATGAGGCACCGCAAACCGATGTTGATTTTGATAATTTGTTTCACCTGACATACGCAAATTTAACAAACCTGTTTTTTGAATAATATAACTTGCATAAATGGCATCACCAACATAAGCATCAACATGACCATCATCAAGTAGCTGAAGTGCCTCTGAACCATTTTTTGTCAGCACTAAATTAATTTCAGGATATTGTGTCGTTAATACATCCTGCATAAAATAGCCTTCTTCAATGACCACTTTTTTACCTTTTAACTGCCTTAATTTACTTACAAAGCCTTTTTTAATATCATTAATAAGCACAATAGGTGATTCAAAATAAGGTTCTGAAAACAATAAATATTTTTCTCGCTCTGGTGTTTTGTTGGCATCAGAAAGCATATCCAACTCACCATTTTTTGCCATAAGCAAAGTCTGTTGCCAGCTTTTACCTTTAACCACTTCAAACTGAACACCTAATATTTTTTCAATCAATTGAAGATAGTCAGCATTCATTCCCTGATAGTTTTGATTATCATCAAGCCATTCGAAAGGTGCATAATCTCTGTCAATACCAACACGAATGACAGGGTGTTGAGCCAACCATTTTTTTTCATTCTCAGTCAAAGATAATTCCGTTTGAGCCTGACCGTAGATTAATTTTTTCAGCTCATTATCGTTGAGTGATTTAGATATTCCCAACTGACTATAAACATCTGCCACTCTTCGTAATCGACTGATATCCACATAACCAATTGGAACCTGATCAGGAATTATCATCTTATAAGTTTCACTTGCTTCAAAACGAAGATTATCTATAGATGATTTACTCTGATACTCATTTTTGATAATTTGTATCAATTCTTCAGTATGTTGAAGTGCATACTCCCAGCCCTTAATGGAAGCTCGTTTAAATCTCTCAGCTCTTCCTGGGTGTTCTACCAGTTCTTGCTTGCTGGTAATTAAGAGATCACTATAAAAATCGATACCATAACTTTGAGGGTTGATAATATTCAACTCAATACCTTTTTGCTTAAAATAAAAAGGTTGATCAGTTAAATATGCTGGCATAACATCTACTCTATCGTGGAGTAGATCTTCTTTATTATAAGTTGACGTAATATAAGTATATTTACTTTCATCCATATTTGTCATTAAAAGCAAAGCACGAAGAGTCGCTTCATTTCCACCGGTTTTGTCATACATAACCCGCTTTCCAAGCATTTCATACGGACTAATTATTCCTGACTTTTTTTTGCTGATGAAAACCAATGGATCATGTTGAAAAATTGCAGCCAGAATTCTAACTGCATCACCATTGGCATAATTGACAACGATACTACTGTCAGCAACGACATAATCTACTTCATCTGAAGTGGCAGGATTCATTTCTGAGAAATCACTTTGACGCTGCCTAATTTCAACATCAAGTCCTTCCTGTTGATAAAAACCTTTTGCTTTAGCAGCATAGTACCCAGCAAATTGAAATTGATGAAACCATTTTAGTTGTAGAGTTACTTTTTCAAGTTGTCGAGGAGTACTTGTCTGCGCATAAAGAAAGTGAGGGGCAAACAAAAAGAGAATAGCACAAAAAAAAGAAAGGATTTTGCAAGCTAATTGAGAGTTTACAAATGTAAAATTAACAGATAAATAATTCACAAATAATTCAAACCCAAGCTCAAAAATAAAATTGAAAAATAATTAAAAAGCTACTTTTCAAATACAACATTATTCATTTAAAGCTTAGTTAAGATATCTAAATGTGTCAATGACTTAAGTCAGTGGACAGAGAAAAATAAAACACTTATTGGAGTGATTTTAAGGTTAATGTCCACTCTGTCTCACCAGGTAAAAAGGCACTGGGTTTACCCTCTACCCAATCTTGATGACCACTGGAATAATAAGATGATAAAGGGTGGCTGCTTTGACCACCAGGCATATGCAATATTCCATCGGCTTCTTTGCCTGGAGAAATAACCATTCTCATTGATGCCCCAAAATCACTGCCTAATACTTTAGGCATATTATCATCACCACTCAAAGGAGACTCAGGCATATCCAAAAACAAACCCAAACCAGGAATAGCGACACTTAGTGGATGTTGAATTTCAACTTTATGCAGCTTTCCCCATGATTGCTGAGCTAAGTTCATTTGACCCGATTGAGTTACTTCATTATAAGCTTTTTCAGATGCTGCAAGAATGAAATCATCCCAGCTATTGTAACCTTGTGGAATAAGATGTTCAGGCTTTTTACTCATTAATTCCCAAACTGGGTATTCAATCATTTTATCAATGGATGAGCGTTTAAAAAGCTTTGGATTATTGTTTTCAATCGTATCAAAAATCCAACCAATCGTCTGGTTAACAATATGTTTTCTGAAGGCTCTGACTAAACCATAAGCTACTGAATCTGAATCAGCACTTAAATCAGGCTCATTTTTAAGAGCATCTATCATCAACAGCTGAGTCGCTGACTTTGGAGAATCCACCATTTTTGCATCAGCCGACTCAATACTATTTAAAAGCAACTTCTGCCAACGCTGTAAAAAAACAGAACGTGCATCTAATTGAATGGCCAACAAATCAGCTTCTTTAAATTGCTCTTTTTTTAACAACTCATTACGTACCTGCTGAGAACGAGCACCAAGATCCCCGCCTTCAAAACCTATTTTTGATAATTTTTCACCGGTAACCAGTCGATTATTTGCAGACCAGATACGGTGTTTTTCAGGATCAACGACAGAAGGATAGTCATCAGCATCCAGGTATCCTTGCCACTGTTTCTCATCTTCACCAGATTCTGTATTCACTGCTCTCTTAGGTATGAGACCTGCAATTGTCCAACCAATATGACCTTCACTATCGGCAATAACAATACTTTGAGGAGGTATCCCCATTGTGGGTGCAATCACCATAGCTTCAGAAACTGATTCACTTTTTTCCAACTCCAATACATTTAAATTAACAGCTTGTGGGGCATAAGCAAGCCACTGGTGAACCAATAACTCTCCCTTATGATTTTTACCTATCACTGGTCCCAGCTCTGTCTCAATACTAATATGTTCTTGACTCGGACCATTGCTGCTTGCGATCAAATGATCATAGAGCTCAAAATCTTTCCAACCCTTTGACGTTTGATATTGAGTATTTGTTTCATTCGTTTTCAGGGCAATCACATCTCCCCAATCACCATAACTATTAGTAAAGCCCCAAGCGACCTTTTCATTACTTCCAGCAACCATTGCAGGAACTCCCGGAAGTGTTATACCAGTTATCCTTCTACCATCATCCAGATACCAACTGGCACGGTACCAAATATTGGGCATTCTCAAAGTCAGGTGCATATCATTTGCTAACATTGCCGCAGAACTTGATGTGAGTGAACTATCAATTGCCCAACTGTTAGAACCAGGTAAAAAATTAGAGTTCGATTGCCGATGATAAGCTGTTTGCTCATGAACCTGAGATTTTTTCTTTAATGACTTTTGTATAAAAGAATCAGGTAGTTTTTCATTTGGAATACTAAGCTGAGTATCTTCTAATTCGCCACCATCCATCGCAGCATCCCAAATACCTCCCTTGGGAGTTAAAAAATCAAACCACTGCTGAGGAAGTTCATCTTTTAAAATGGACAACGACGTTTCTCTTTCACCCAATTCATCATTTAAGTCAAAATACATGGCATAGACACATAAAAGACTGTCTTCAAGTTCCCATGGCTCTGGTAGTTGTCCCAACAAAAGATATTGGTAAGGATCATTTGTTAACGACTCAATTCCAGTATTAACACCATTAACATAAGACATTAAAACCGCATAATGTGCCTTGGGTAACCGTCTCAGTGTTTCTCTTGCCCGTGTTTTAAAGCGATGAAGTTTCACTTTTTTATCACTCTCAAGTGCACCGTTGCCAAATAATGCAGCCATTTCTCCAACTGCACTTCTACGCATTAAGTCCATTTGAAAATAACGCTCCTGGGCATGAAGATAACCTAATGCAAACGCAGTGTCCTGTCGGTGTTTAGCGTGTATTGTTGGAATGCCTTGTACATCTCGATCAATGGTCACCGATTGATTAAGCAAAGTAATATTTTCTGTGCCACTCAAATCAGGTAAACTGGCACGTAAAATAAAAAAAGCAATCAGGGATAAGAAAAATAAAAATAGGAGGGTCCATTTCACAACTAAAAAAAGCTTCAAGAAAAAATTTTGCATTATTAACGGTTCATCTCTCTAACAAATATTAAGAAACAGATAGAATCATCTTAGTATGATTGATCCCCTTCTTCAAGTAAGGTAGTTTGATCTATTGCTCATTTAATGAAACAGGAGTTTCATAATTTCCTCGTTATTTAAAAACCCTCTTGTCTATTCTCTAACTGATAAAATGAGTCATTTATTACCGAAGCATTGCCTCTTTTGTCTGGAAAAAACACAGAGCCATTTTGATCTATGTGATCACTGTATCAAAAGTCTGACTTTAAATAATCATTGTTGCCAGCGCTGTGCATCCCCATTGGAAGCTTCTCTGTTTATAGCTAGAGAGAGAAATATCACTTTATGTGGCAATTGCCTAAGCCACCATTATCACTATGATCGAGTATATAGTCCCTTTGTTTATTCGGAAGAAATGCGCTATCTCATAAAAAAACTGAAGTACCAGAAAAAAATTCATTTTGCTCAGGCTTTAGCAAAGCTTTTCCTTCAGAAAATACATGATACCAATGATTTTCAACTCCCTCAGACAATAATTCCTATGCCCATGCATCCTAAACGTCTCAGGCAGAGAGGCTTTAATCAAGCCTTAGAATTAAGTCGTTTTTTTGCATCGCATTACAAACTACCGTTAAACTATACCAGCCTCATCAGAAGCAGATACACTGATTTACAAGCAGGAATGAACGCGATTGAGAGACAAAAAAATGTACAAAAAGCATTTTTAGTAAAAAAACCTATTAATTACGAACACATTGCTCTCATTGATGATGTGATGACCACAGGCAGTACAGTGAATGAAGCAGCCAAAATACTGAAACAAAGCGGCATAAAAAAAGTAGATATCTGGATTATTGCCAGAGCAGGACTTGAGAATTAATTTAAGAGTTAATTAAAATGAATGAAACAAACCATTACCCTCTTAACATCGTTGGTTGCGGCTATCTTGGACGCAAACTTCTTAATGAGTTGCTATTGAGAAATCTATTTGTCGCAGACAAAATAACAACTCTTGTTAAAACACAAAGCAGCCAGGAGCACTGTGCTCAAACTGGAGTTCATAGCATTGCATATGACATGGATGACTGCGAAAGCCAGTTACCTGATAGCATTGTAATAGATCAATCTCTTATTTATTATTTTGCTCCTCCTCCCAGTCATGGAGAAAAAGACAGCCGAGCTAAGAACTTTCTAAAACAGCTATCTCAAAAAGAAGCACATCAACAACCATCAAAAATAGTTCTTATTAGTACAACAGGTGTTTATGGAAATTGCCATGGTCAATGGGTTGATGAAAACACTCCCGTAAATCCAGGTGTTGATCGGGCACGACGTCGGTTTGATGCAGAGCAACAGTTCCAACACTATAGCCAAAAATTTAATATTCCATTAGTTATTTTAAGAGTTTCAGGAATTTATGGCCCAGAGAAAATGCCACTGAAACGGATACAAGCACAAACTCCTATCGTCAGAGAAGAAGACTCCCCTTTCAGTAATCGAATTCATGCCGATGATCTGCTTGAAGTCTGCTTAATCGCTGGTCTATCCAATGAAATAGAGGGAATATATAATTGTGCTGATGGTCATCCAACAACTATGTACGATTACTTCATGAAGGTTGCCCAGGCCAATCATCTACCCGAGCCACCAACCATTTCACTGGAGCAGGCAAAAACACAATTATCTGCAGGCATGCTATCTTATATGGAAGAGTCCAGGCGTATTGATAACCAAAAGCTCCTGACAGATTTTAAAATATCATTAAAATATCCAGACCTGAATAAGGGGCTCTTTGTAAAATAAAAGTATCCCTTGATGTAGATCGATCTTTTTTATAAAAAAGCTATCAATTTATAACAATAATAGTATTATCTTATATTCCTATCATTGAAAAAGTGGCTGATTAATATGAGTTTAGTCGATCAATACAACAGAGAAATCAAATACCTTCGGCTTTCAGTCACTGACCGTTGTGATCTTCGTTGTTTTTATTGTATGCCCAATGGTTTTGATGGCTATGAAGAACCTGCTGATTGGCTCACTTTTGATGAAATTGAACGTGTTATTGCCTCATTTACCCGTCTTGGCGTAAGCGCAGTTCGTTTAACGGGTGGCGAGCCTCTCGTTCGAAAAGACTTACCTTTACTTGCTAAACGTCTTTCCGCATTACCCGGTCTGGACGATTTATCCCTAAGTACCAATGCCACACGTCTTGCGAAACATGCCAAGGACTTGCATGATTCAGGCATATCTCGAATCAACGTCAGTCTGGATACAGTCGATCCAGTTAAATTCAATAATATTACCAAGGGTAAATTAGATAAAGTCATTAAAGGTCTACTAGAAGCAAAAGCTGTAGGCTTAGATCCCATTAAAATTAATATGGTCATCATGAAAGGTGTTAATGACGATGATGTTGAAGATATGGTTCAATTCTGTCTAGACAACAATTTTACTTTGCGCTTTATAGAAACAATGCCTGTTGGAGATACTGGGCGTGATGCTGTTGACTACTATATTGACCTGCATGAAATTGAGGCACGTCTAGGAAAGAAATATGATCTAATCCCCGCCGTTATGGCTGGAGCAGGTCCAGCTCGTTATGTACAAGTCTCTGGAACCAATTTGAAAATTGGTTTTATTACCCCTATTTCACAGCATTTTTGTGATACCTGTAATCGAGTTCGCCTATCTGCCTCCGGAACCTTATACATGTGCCTTGGCGATGAACACAAATATGAATTACGTCCTTTATTACGTAATGGTATCAATGATGATGATCTCGATCAGGTCATTAAAGATGCCATTAACCTGAAACCACTTAAGCACGAATTCAACGAAAAACCCGAAAAAGTTGTCCGCTTCATGTCAATGACAGGGGGCTAAACTTTTATTTTGTAGGGGTTCTCCCTACAAAACCGCTTAATCTTTGAGTTTTTTATCTTTTTTCTGATGAATATCACCTTTTCCCTCTTCAAAAACACTTACACAGATCGTTATAATAGGGTAACAGCTTACAGATAATTTCATGGACTGATAAGGCAAAACAACATAATAAAAAATTGCCTAATTAATCAAAGAATTAATAGTTAGAGGTAGTTGTAACATGGGTGTATCAGAAAACAATGCTCACTATGGGCACCGTCTAAGAGTTTACCGAAAAATCGGTGATGTTATCTATGATGAAGTTTACTATTTAACTGAAAATGGTAAATCAGTTACAAAAAAGCGTGAAAAGGAGATACGAGCACAAGCCAAAGCGCGCGATAAAGAACTTCTGGAGTTTCAAGCTGAATATCAGCGAGAAATGGATGAAGCCAACCCGATCAAGTTTCATAGTGATGGTCGAATCATTGGTTTAACTCGTCAGCAACAACAAAGCAAAGATCGAACGATTGATATCTTCAAACTACGCATTCGTCTACCCGATGGTAGTATTTCCTGGGGAAGTATTAGTATTGATCTGCATGGCTTTGACAATGCTTTTGCACAAGCACTGGATCGAATTGTTGAAGATCTGAATATCAATAAAAGAACAAAGATCTATCGTCAAATGAAAAATGCCAAAACGGCTTATTAGTACTTCTGGACGTTCATTTCATAGTGGTCACTGACCAACGAAGCGATCACTATGTTTGAATAGTTGTTTAAGATAACATCATTTGGGAATGCAAAGTTTTGAAAGCTTCATCAAACTTTGAGGGCCTCAAGATTATGGTTACTTGGAAACACACAATAATCTATTTCAAATAGCCACATAACTTATCCCCATACTTTCCAAAGCATGTTGAATTATCTATACAAAAATAAAATTTCAATTAATCCCTCTCAAAATCAGTCTCAGCTATTTGAAACAGTTTTGATTTCTTGATAGAGAAGGAACCTTGCTCTATATTTTACAAATATACATTATTAAGTAAGGCAGTTTATGAAAATATCATTTTTTCTATATTTGTTCCTTCATGCCAGTATTTCTATGGCACAACAGACTTCACCCTTACCAACTTCTTCATTGCATGAATTAGTGACACAGCTACAAAAAGGCGGCTATGTGATCTATTTTCGTCATGCTAAAACAAACCTTGATCAAATGGATACCGATCGTGAAAAATTGAACGATTGTAGCAAACAGAGAAATTTGTCTGACGAAGGAAAGCAGCAAGCAAAGTTAATTGGTCAAGCCTTTAAAACACTGAAAATCAAGATAAATGAACTCTATTCCAGCCCTTATTGTCGTTGTATTGATACAGCACATGCAATTTCAAATAACATCATTATTGATAAAAACCTTCGATATTTACTTGGATTAGATGAAATAAATACTAATCTCCTGAGTGAATACCTTAAAAAAATGATTTTAAAACAGCCCACTAGCAATACTAATACGGTTATCGTATCTCATACGGCTAACCTTCAGGAAGCAATGAACCTGTGGCCAGAACCAGAAGGAGTAGCCTATATTTTTAAACCAGACTCTCATCAAGCTCAATTGGTAGGAAAAATATTACCGAAACAGTGGGCTGAAATCACTGAACAAAAGTGGTAACTTACTTTTTCTCATGAGAATTTTTAATAAACTGTCTTTAAGAAATAAATTTCTGGTTGCACCAGGAATCGGAATATTATTTCTGATGCTTTTAGCCAGTCAATTTCATAAAGCATCAGAAATTCAAAATAATTATGTGACTAACTTGCAAAAACAGGATATGTTTGTTGCTGATGTCCTCTTAACTAATTTTTCTGAATTTTTAACAAACCAATCTAATTTTTATTCTCTTATTATTCGTTCCTCTGAGCATAAACTATCAGGACAAGAAATTTATCTTAAACTTAAACCTATTATTTATAGTCTCCATAATATTGAAAAAGAACTAAAACAATCTGCAATGATGGATTACATGAAAATCAATGAGATCGATTTTTATTCACATTTACTGATAGACATTGAACAATTTCACTCACTCTTACTTTCTGCTTCTGAAATATCAACCGTTGATCTCAATAAGGCACAAGAATTATTACAATCTTTAACAAAGATTTTTTTTCATGCAGAGGAAGACTTTACCTTTTGTATTCAGGAGACACGTAACGTTGTTGAGCAAAAATCAATTCAGATGCAGGGTGAATTTAGAGCACAGGCTATTTGGTTAGTGATTAACTTTATTGCATTCCTGTCATTAATGTTGATTATATCTATTTATCTATCACGGAAGCTTTCTGGTGATCTGGCACTCATGATCAATTCAATGGGTGAGCTGGCCAAAGGTAATATTCATGTTAAGGTGCCAAATCTGACTTCATCACCAGAAGTTGAAGAAATGGCCAAATCTTTTTCAATATTTCGTAAAACATTACAACAGCTTGATCAATCTAATGAGTTGACTTTATCCATCAATCAGGATTTAAATGCTGAAATTGAGAATCGACAAAAAATTGAATCCCAATTACGTTTAATTGCAACTGTTTTTGAGCAGGGTACTGAAGGCATAATTATTACTGATCCCGAGAGTATAATTCTTAAAGTTAACCCAGCTTTTACATCAATTACCGGTTATAGTGAAAATGAAGCAATAGGTCAAAAAGCAAATATCTTACGTTCTGATAAACATGATCGAGCTTTTTACCAAACTCTCTGGGAATCAATCAATAACGACGGTCAATGGCAAGGAGAAATTTGGAATCGTAGAAAAAACGGTGAGATTTATCCTGAATGGCGCATTATCAGTTCAGTACTCAATCAGGAGGGCAAGCTTCAATACTATATTAGTATTTTTTCGGATATTACTAACCGAAAACTTTCAGAAGATCACATCTATCGACTGGCACATTACGACATACTCACCAATTTACCTAATCGAAGTCTGTTTCAGGAAAGATTAACTCAATCTATAGCACATGCCAAACGTAATCAACAAATTACTGGCGTACTCTTTATGGATCTGGATGGCTTTAAAAATATTAATGATAGTATGGGACACGTTGCGGGTGATCAACTACTACAGGCTGTAGCCAATCGCGTTAAAGCCTGCATTCGAGAAGAAGATACATTAGCACGTTTAGGCGGTGATGAGTTCACACTTATTTTGGAAAATCTTACATCTCTTGACTGCGCTTCTCAAATAGCAGATAAGATTTTGAATACTATTAAAGAACCAATCCACTTATCAAATCATGAGGTCTTCATAACAACCAGCATAGGTATTAGTCTCTTTCCTGATGATGGAGAAGATATTAATACACTATTGAAAAATGCTGATGTTGCTATGTACCATGCCAAAGACAGTGGTAAAAATACTTATAATTACTTTACTAAAAGTATGCAAGCTTCAGCTAAAGAACGCCATAAGATGGAAAATTATCTGCGGCATGCAATTAAACACAATGAATTCAGTCTCGTTTATCAACCACGAGTTGATACAATCACTCATCGTATTGTTAGCCTGGAAGTACTTTGTCGATGGAAGCAACCAAACATAGGTTATATTTCTCCAGATAAGTTTATTCCATTAGCAGAAGAAACAGGTTTAATCATTCCACTTGGTTTATGGGTGATGGAAACAGCTTGCCGACAATACCAACAATGGCAAAACCAAAATATTGCGCCTGAGAAAATTAGTATCAACCTTTCCGGTCGCCAGTTTCAGGATAAAGAGCTACTATCAGATATTTTATCCATAATGGAAAATACAGGAGTCTCATCCAGTTCAGTGGAACTGGAATTAACTGAATCATCATTGATGGAAAATCCTGAAGACTGTATAAATATCTTGAAGCATTTGAAAAAGGAAGGTATTGAAATTGCCGTGGATGACTTTGGTACTGCGTACTCATCCTTAAGCTATTTGAAACGTTTCCCTGTATCAGTATTAAAAATTGATCGCTCTTTTATTTGTGACATTCCAACAGACAAAGATGATATTGCAATTACTCGCTCAATTATTTCTCTGGCGAATCATATGAACCTAACCGTTGTGGCAGAAGGCGTAGAAACCAAAGAACAATTGAATTTTTTAAAACAACATAATTGCGATCAAATTCAGGGATATTATTTCAGTCAACCCAAGCCAGTTGAAGAGATAGAAAAAATACTAAAAATGAAGTACTTACATCCTGAAAGTTCTAATGATACATAACATTTTAGTTATTAATAAAAAAACCATAAAAAATTCTGATTAGAAAACAAAACACTAACACGTAGTGTTTTGCTTCCTCATATACAGAAGTATATATTACTCAAAAGGCTTTGGTTTGGGTGTTTGATCAACCGAAGGTGGTAGAATAGGTAATTTGAACGATGGTTGTTCACCTGTTAATGTTTTAAGAAATGCAACAATTTGTGCATTTTCATCCGCATTAAACTGTTTTCCTAGCTGCAATTTCCCCATAATATCAACCGCTTCAGTCAGTGTTTCAGCTTCACCATCATGAAAATAGGGGTAGGTCATTTCTACATTACGCAGAGTTGGTACTTTAAACTTAAAGCGATCAGCATCTTTTCCTGTCACACCAGAGAGACCTTCTGCCTTATTGGATGTTTTGTAAGGCTCGACCACTCCCATTTTCTGGAATGAGCTGCCTCCCAGTGCTTCTCCATTATGACAAGCTGTACAGCCCACCTGTTTAAACAAGTTATATCCCGCTAACTCAGTCTTAGTAATGGCATTTTTATTTCCAAGCAACCATTGATCAAAACGTGAATTAGGCGTAACCAAAGTTTTTTCAAATTCAGCAATAGCTTGAGTAACCTGATCAATATTTATTTTATCAGAGCCAAAGACTTGTTTAAATTCTACTGTATATCCAGGTATGGATTGTAAGACATCAAGTGCCAGAGTATGAGTAGAAGCCATCTCACCGGGATTAGCAATTGGTCCACCTGCCTGCTCTTTTAAGTCAGCTGCACGTCCATCCCAGAATTGAGCAAGATTCAAGCTTGAATTTAATACGGTTGGAGAATTAATAGGACCTTGTTGCCATTTATGGCCAATTGATGTCTTAAGGTTATCTGTTCCACCCATACTTAAGTTATGGCATGAGTTACATGAAATAAAACCTGATTTTGATAACCTGGGATCAAAAAAAAGTTTTTTACCCAACTCTACTTGTGCCAGATTGATTTCCTTAACTGGACTAATCGGCTGAACGGGCTCATTTGCCATTATTGACGAGGATGCAGCTATTGCAGAAGTGGCAAGCAAAGTAACGACTGTTGCTTTTATTTTCATATCTTTTTCCTATCAGAATTATTTAAAATATCACAATTAAACACATAAATTGTACGGTTAATATTAGAATTATTCTAATTCTAATAAAATGACATATGTCAATATAAGCACTTATTGTTATAGTGATACTTAAGTAATTAGGAAATTAAAAGCAATTTAGGACGAGTGATTTTTTATACGGACAACAACATTAATGGATTCTATCAGGGTATCTGCAGGTAGATCATCCTGAATAAGTGCAGGGGCTAGTGGTGTTTTTATATCAGTCAACTGACCAGTGTCAACATTATAGAAATGTTGATGAGGTTTTATATTTGTATCATAAAAAGTTTTAGAAGAATCAACAAAAATTTCATTCAGCAAACCTTTTTTCACAAAAAGCCCAAGCGTATTATAAACAGTTGCTTGAGAAACTTTAATTTGATCGGAACGAATTGACTCATAAACTTGCTCAGCCGTCATATGCTGATGCTTTACCAATAAGCGATTTGCAATAGTCAAACGTTGAGTTGTTGGAAAAATTCCATGGTCACGAAGAGACTGACTGGCATCATAAGAAGTGCTTGTATTTTGGACAATTTGTTTATTTTTTTCTAAATTCATTTCAGTTCTTATCAAGATACATTATTTAATTATAGCATAAATATTATACAATTTTCATCCATACTAACGCCCGTGGATAAATTTCACACAACAAAATATTCACATAAAACAATGATTAAGAATATTATATGCAACTTGAGAGAGCATTACCTTTGAAATGAGTACTGTTCAAATGTTCTTTACTTCAAAAAAATAATCCGAAAGCTACTGATTCAGTAGTTTGGAAATAGTGGCAGAACCAGGATAACCATCAGCAATTAAGCCAGCCGATACTTGATAATCTTGAATTGCTTGCTGAGTTTTTGATCCCAAAATGCCGTCAGGTTGACCTGTATTAAAGCCTGCTTTATTAAGATTTTCTTGTAGCGCTAATACTGTTTTATGACTTAGTGCCTGTTGATTTTTTCCTGTCTGACTTAATGGTCCAAGACCTGCAATTCTGTCTGCAAGTAATCCAACAGCCAGTGCATAGGATTTACTTCTATTCCAATGCATAATAATATCAAAGTTATGATAAACCAAAAATGCTGGACCGGAGTGTCCTGAAGGCACCAGAATGGCGGATTTCATATCAAGATCGGCTAAGACATTACCGTTCACACTGGTCACTCCCATAACATTCCAGTCTTTTAATGCTATGGCTTTTTTCATACCTGTTTTTTTATAAGGAAAACCCTTGGGTAATTTAACTTCACGCCCCCAACGTTCTCCTGATTTCCAACCCAATTGCTGAAGATAATGAGCACCACTCGCCAGAGCATCTTTTTCACTTAACCAAAGGTTAATTATCCCATCACCATCACCATCTACGGCATATTGGTAATACGTTGACGGCATAAACTGAGTATGTCCCATGGCACCTGCCCATGAACCTTTCATCTTATCAGGCTGCAATGACTCCCGTTCAATTAATTTCAATGCTAATAACAACTCGTCGGTAAAAAACTCTGAACGGCGTTCATCACAGGCGAGTGTGGCAAGTGAATTCAAAGTAGACATTTTCCCAAGATAGCTCCCAAAATTTGTTTCCAGTCCCCAGAAAGCGATGAGGTAACGACCGGGCACACCGTATTGACGGAACAATGATTCAAGAAAGACTTTATGCTTTTTTAATAATTGCTTTCCTTTTTTAATACGTGTATCCGTCACACGCTTATTCAGATATGAGGCAAAAGTCTCTGTAAATTCCGGTTGTGAGCGGTCATACTGAACAACTTTGGAAATGCGCTTTAGCTTAGGAATAACATCATTGATTAATGACTGAGGTAATCCCGCTTTTTTTGCCTGAAGTGTCAGCGTTTCAATACACTGTTCTGGCAGTTGCTCTTCCTGAGCCGGAACAATGGGTGATAGCACAAGTAAAAAAAGAAAAATAATTTGTTTTTTCATAAATGGATATATTATTGGTTAGATTGAAGCAATTAATTTCCCGCTCATTGTATTATACTTAGCATCATATCAATAGCACTGCCTATTATCTTATTACAGTTCAATTGCAATTATTTATTCAGGTCATAAACATTATATGTCCCAAAAAAAACTATTCATGGTATTTGAATCGGGTTTTACAATCGATTTTTCAACACTTTGTGAAGTTAAAACAATTCATCAAACAAACTTTTCATCCAACCGAAAGCTCATTTCCCAATTAAAAAAAACAGAACCTGACTATATTATCTCCGAATTTATCTATTCTCCTTCTTTGGGTACACAGATCAGTAATTTAGATGGTCTATTAGGCAGTGTCGAACGCTATTGCAAAAAAACACAACTAATTATTTATACTGAAAGTCGATACAGAGAAAAACTTGAAACAGTCAGAGAAAAATTTAAGATTCATCATGTACTTGAATACCCTGTGCAAGCATCTGATATTTGTCCTCTCATATTGTAAAATTTATAAAAAAACCTTTTCAGGGCACCTCATTTATAGCCGTACTATAGCTACTCCAGATTATTTTTAAAATTTTTTATTGTCTCAGATCAACTAACACCGACATTACTATTGCAAAATACATCCATAAGAGTATTCTAATATTCATAAGAGCTTATAAAGATAATAACTGAAATACGTACTACTCAGAATGTACTTCAGGTTCTATCCGACTTCTTTATAAAATTTTTAAATTTCGATACAGGGGGTTGTATCATGAGTAAAGCATTTCTTGGAATTATCCTAGGCATTTTCATTACCGCAATTTTTATTATGAACTCGGCTGGCAGCCTGATGTTCAATGAGATAGAAAGTCCATTCGGGGTTGAGGAAACTGCCGCTCGAATTCAGGCTAATGTCCAATCACTGGCCTCAAATGGCTGGAAACTTTCTGGTTTACGTAATCCAGCTAAAGCCGTCGCCTTTGATGGTGGTAACGTTATGCCAGTACTTCTCGTAGAAGCCTGTAGTACCAAGTACTCAGGGCCTATACTCAAAGACAGCAATACACAAATTCTCTCTCTCCTAATGCCCTGTTCTATTTCAGTCTACAAAAAAGACGATGGAAAAACCTATGTTGGAATGATGAATTCCGGGCTTTTGGGTCAATTATTTGGTAGCAAAGTGGGCGGCATTATGAAACAGGTAGAAGCTGACCAAAAAGTATTTGTTACATTTGATCCAAGTAAACCTGCTCCTCCACTCATTAAAATAAAACCAGGAGGTGGTAGTGCTGGCGGTAATGATCAGGGTGGTTGTTAAACTTCTTGTTTAAAACCACAAAATTAAAAAAATTGATTATTACACTCGCTTTGAAAAAATAATTCTTATCCCATATTAGGAGGGGTCATGATGAGCATACGAAACACATTGCTTCTGGCATTCTGTATGACTGGCACAATGCTGGCCACGACGATTGCTGTTGCCAATGTCCAGCCTCCTGTAACAGCAACTAATGCGGTTACAGAAGTAAAAACTGTACAAGCACCTACTAAGATAAGCAGTGCAACTGATAGTAAACAGAACAAAAAATCAGTTTCCACTGCTGACCATTCAAAATTTGACGAACTGCAAAAAGACTTTAAATCGGGCCCTGAAGTAACTACAGCCTGTTTGGAATGTCATACTGAAGCAGCAAAGCAAGTTCATAAAACCAAACACTGGACCTGGGAATACATAAACCCAGCCACAAAACAAAAACTGGGTAAAAAGAATGTGATCAATAACTTCTGTACCTCAGTGACCTCTAATCAAACTTTTTGTAGTGCCTGCCACGTTGGCTATGGTTGGGCTGATGATAATTTTGATTTCACCAAGGAAGAAAATGTTGATTGTGTTGTCTGTCATGATACTACTGGAAAATACAAGAAACTACCTGGCTTATCAGGTCATCCAAATTATGAGTCTATGGAGTGGCCTCCACATTCAGGAAAATTCCGTGAAGCGACAGATCTGACTAATATCGCACAAAGTGTCGGTAAAACCAGCCGTAAAACCTGTGGTAGTTGTCACTTCTATGGCGGAGGTGGTAATGCGGTCAAGCATGGTGATCTCGACAGCTCATTGGTCAATCCTAAACATTATCTTGATGTTCATATGGAGACGGAAGGACTGGACTTTAGTTGTGCAAAATGTCACTTAAGTGATTCTCATGAAGTCTCTGGTAGTCGCTATGCACCAACCGCTGTTGATACTGATGGTGTTCTAATGCGTGGTAAAGCTGATGGTCGAAATCCTACCACCTGTCAGGCATGTCACGGAGACACTCCTCATAAAGCAGAACACCCTAAACTTAATGAGCATACCGATAAGATTGCTTGTCAAACCTGTCATATTCCAGAGTACGCCCGTGGCCCTCTAGCGACTAAAATGAGCTGGGATTGGTCTACTGCAGGTACTCTCGATGAAAATGGTCATCGAAAGCAAGTTAAAGGTAGTGATGGTCGAACTCTTTATGACAGTAAAAAAGGTGACTTTACTTATGATCGCTATGTCATTCCAGAATATGTCTGGTTCAATGGTGACATTAAGTACACTCTTTTTGGAGACAAAGTAGATGGTGAAGATCTGGTTAAGATCAATGAGTTTTTAGGCACTCCTGGTGCACCCGACTCTCGTATCTGGCCTGTTAAGACTTTCCGAGGCAAACAACCTTATGATGTTGGTAATCAAACCTTAGCAATATTCCATACAGCAGGTAAAGATGATTCTGCCTTCTGGGGTAACTACGATTGGGATAAGGCCATCAAATGGGGAATGGAAGCCGCAGGTGCCGATTATAGCGGTGAATTCAAGTTTGTTGAAACAGAAATGAGCTGGCCTATTACTCACATGGTCGCACCGAAAGAAGATGCCTTAACTTGTAAACAGTGTCATAAAAAAGAGGGTCGTCTGGAAGGTGTCGAAGGTGTTTATATTCCAGGCAGAGATGCCAACCCATGGATATATAAAATAGGACTATTGATTGCATTACTCACCCTTATTGGTGTGGCAATACATGGTGGTATCAGAGTTTACATGCACAAGAGGGGAGAATAATCATGGCCAAACGTATATATATATTCAAACGCTTTGAACGCTTCTGGCACTGGTCTCAGGCTTTACTAATTATCTTCATGATGATTACAGGCTTTGAGGTTCATGGACTTTATACACTTTTTGGCTTTGAAAGCGCAGTCGGTTTTCATACCACTGCCGCATGGGCCCTAATTACTTTGTGGATATTTGCCATTTTCTGGCATTTCACCACAGGTGAATGGAAACAGTATATTCCAACACTGAACAAAGTCGATGCAATGATGAAATATTATCTCACGGGTATATTTACTCATGCAGAGCACCCTTTTCGTCAAAGTACATTAACCAAGCATAACCCTTTGCAGCGTCTTGCTTATCTGGGTGTTAAGTTATTAATTAATCCACTGATCTGGTTCACCGGTTTTCTATATCTGTTCTACAGCTCATGGAATGCCTGGGGAATCGGCTGGTTAAGCCTGGAGTGGGTAGCAACCTTACACGTAATTGGTGCCTTCATGATGCTAGTATTCTTTATTGCTCATGTTTATCTTGCTACAGCAGGTCATACTGCCACCTCGCATATTAAAGCAATGATTACTGGCTGGGAAGAGGTTGATTAAAGCTTTTGTTGTAGAATAAAAATCTATAATTAATCCCCTCTTTTTTGACTGATTGAGGGGATTTTTTATCTGAGCTTACAAGAAAAAGATGAAGTAATCATGCATCATAATAACGATTATCTCATCTTCGAGTATTCAATATGAAAACAATTATAATAGCAATTATTTTTCTTAGCCTGATCAGTACTCATAGTTTGCTGGCAAACCAACTTAATGATAATAGTCTAATCCCTCATGTCGGCAAAAATGCACGTGAGAGCTATATTAGCTTTCTTTATTCCGACGAACATCGTGCTTTCGCTATTGGGCCAGGTGGTGCATGGGCATGGAAATCAGGTTTCAACTCAGAAGAACAAGCAAGTGAAGCTGCAGTAGAAGCTTGTGAAAACTACACTGATCAAACCTGTATTCCTTATGCCGTTAATACTTCTCTGGTCTTTGATAAAAAACAATGGATTCATCTATGGGGACCTTATAAATCTTTATCTGAAGTCTCAAAATCACAATTTGGTAATCAACGAGGTCAACGATTTTATAATTTAAAATTTGAAAATGCCTCAGGAAAAGAAATTGTCATATCTGATCTATTGGGTAAAATTGTTCTGGTCCACTTCTGGGGCTCATGGTGTCCATCTTGTATGAATGAATACCCTTCACTTTATCGTATGAGAAAAATACTTAATGAAAAAATGGGTGATGATTTTGAAATCGTTATTTTACAAGCTAGAGAGCCCTATGAAAAAGCACTTAATTGGGTTGAAAAAAATCGCTACACAGATATGCCACTCTACAACTCAGGAGTGAAAGACGAAGATGATAGTTTGTTTACATTAGCTAATAATCAAAAGATTGAGGATAGGAAAATTGCAAACCGATTTCCTAGCAGTTTCGTTCTTGATAGGAATGGCATTGTTATCTTTGCTCATAAAGGGCCTGTGTTAAATTGGCTGGAGTATCTACCATTTTTTGATGATGTTTATAATAAAAGCAATAAATACACCGCTAAAAAAGAGTAAGTGCCCATTGAGTAATTCTGCATTTTAGTCTTTCCCTTTTTTAGAGGAGGGTTTGCACCCCCTCAATCCCCTATCTTTGAATAAGGGAAAGCTAAAAATATATAAAATTAAATTATCAAACTTAAATATCTAAATCATCTAAAAATGCCTGATTTTGCTCATCTTTTGTGATATCAGGGTTATTATAATTTTGGTTGTCCGGATCATTCAGTTCAATAAACTCTGTTCTTTCCATCGACATTTCTAAATGAAACGTTTTATGACTTTCAGTGCGAAAAATAACTCGTCTTGACTGTGGTCTTTCAATATTAGCATTAATAGAAAGGACAAGCTCCTTATTAACCGCCAGCATTCTTGGCTGTGTTTGACTGATTGACAAGGAGAGCTGATGTTCTAATTCACCCTGAAAATCACCGACCATTTGGTTCATCAATTCACCCAGTACGTTACCCACATCATCTGATGTATGCTGGTCAGAGATTTCGTCTTCAGGAAAGCCCATTTGTCTCATATAGGCCTGATACATTTCAACTGCAGCACCTGCAGACATATTAATAATGATTAAACCTGAAAATGCGCCTTCAAAAAGTACAAAACAGCCAATATCTGGTTTTAAACAAGTTTTCGCAATTTTTTGTACCATTGGCGAATACTGAATGTCATTCTTTGTTGTCTGTGACAGAATTTTTTTCACTGATTTACATAAAATCAGCAAAACATCTTCTGTTGTTTTACTTTTTTTTACTGCCATATATAAACTCACATTTTTAAATTATTTAAACTCAAGTATAGACACTATTTAAAAAAGTGACACCTAAATATTACATAGAAATGACAATTAGCCTCATATATTAATATTTAATAATTTACTGATATAGATCACTGAAATTCTTTGAAACTTTTTATAAACTGTACTAAGAGAAGGTATTAATAAAACACAAAAATTCAACAGACAATAGTTTATTAATAGTGTCTACACCGACAATCCTTTTCCTTATACATTTAACACATTACCGACTCTAAGAGTTGCAGGAGGTCAATATGATCTTTGATTCTTTATCTCTACTTGCGATATTAACATCCATCTTTATTGTATTTTTATTAATATGGAATTGTCGCCATGACGATTGTTCTGACACTGATGACTAATTCAATTTGTATCGCTACATGTCTACTTCTATTAATATTACAATAAATAGTTATTAACAGAGAAACTCTATAGTAGGAATTATTTTTTTCATGGCTCCGTCACAGAACTCAGCCAATAAAACAGGAGGATTTAATAATGAGAACTAGCACAACTGATCCCATCACTTTGCATGATGTACACGATCTCAGCCATCATCCTTTTATTATTGAAGGTGAAGGTGACAATGCAATAAAAATCTATTTCGAAAGTGAGGAAAATAAGCACATTTATGAAGATATTGCCGTAGAGCACCCTGGAGATGATTTTGAAACAAATTTGAGTAATCCAGTATAAATTAAATTTCACCCTGCACTCATGATTATTCATGAGTGCTTTTTTAAAAAACCTCATTAAACATCAAGTTCTTTGCCATAAATCAATTCATTTTCTTAAAATATATTAGAAAATAAGATTATTCTAATATATTTTAAGAATTATTAAGAGTAAGGTGCAGACACACCCCACTCCCCTAAAAGCATATTCAATCAAAGGATGATCATGAAACCTTTAGTCACGCCTCTATTCGTTGCGACCGCACTATTTTGTGGTATTATTTCCTCATCAATTGCACTGGCAACCAATTCCCAAGAGCCAATCTATACGGTTAAGACCAGCTCTCAATCCAACTATATTACTCTAGGTGGAACCGTCATCCCATGGAAAACAGTCAAACTTTCAGCTCAAATGCCGGGTGATGTAAAGTCAATTTCTGGCTCAGAAGGTGATTTTTTCACTAAAGGAACGGTTTTGGTCACACTTGATACGGGTGCTTTACTCGCCAAACGCCGTTCTGCTGAGGCACAACTTGCCAGTGCAAGAGCTGGACTAAGTAATGCAAGAGTGCAATACCAGAGAGAATTGCAAAATCCTAATTCTCAAGCAAATTCCATGATGGGTGGAATTCCAGCAGTGATGGGGCTTATGACCGATCCAGTTCGCAGCGCTTCCAGTCGTGGTGGTAATCGAGGCATAGACCGTTCTGCCAATCTACATCAATATCAAGTGGGTATTGAAACGGCTCAAAATCAAATTCATCAAGCCTTGGCAGGTATTAAAGAACTGGATGAAAATTTAATCAACGCCACCAGTATTGCCCCTTTTGACGGTACGATTATCAATAAAATGGCTGAAGTGGGAGATATTATTCAGCCTGGTATGCCTATCATTATTTTTGCTGATACCAGTCGTATGCAAATTCAAATTGAAGTTCCAAATCGATTACTCAACCATTTAACTGTAGGACAAAAATTATCAGCCAGACTAGATGGTGATAAAACTGACATTCCAGTTCAGGTGGCTCGTATTTTTCCTATGGCAGAACAAGGCGCACATACAACCACAGTTAAACTTGATTTACCTTTAAATATTACTGCACACGCCGGCATGTATGCTTCTGTAAAAATTACTGAAAAAAATGAAGCAAACAATGCACTACCAGTCATTCCCAAGTCCAGTATCGTTTGGCGAGGCAGTCTTCCTGCAGTCTTTCTGGTTAAAGATGATATGCATCTCAAAATGCAATTGATCCGTATGGGCAATGCAACAGATAATGAAAATTATTCTGTCATCTCTGGCCTCAAAGCAGGTGATAAAATTTTAACCACTGCTAATTCTACTACTCGTTCAGGTCAAATCGTTGAAACAGCTGTTTCAGCACAGAAAGGCCAGGAGTCAAAAGCTCATGACTAGTAGCTACGATAACGAAAACACAAAGAGTAGTCCCTGTGACAACCCATGTGAAGACAAGAATAAAGATCTCGGTATTGCCGGTAGAATGGCCGATTCTTTTATCCATTCACCACTATCCCCACTACTATTTACTGTCATGTTGTTAGTGGGTATTTATGGCTTAATCGCAACTCCCAGACAAGAAGATCCTCAAATATCTGTACCAATGATTGACATTTTTCTTAAACATACTGGTGCCTCATCAGATGAAATATCAGAATTGATGGTTAAACCACTGGAGCGATTACTCAGTGAAATTTCTGGCGTAAAACATGTTTATTCTGTCAGTGATAAAGAGCGCGGTATTATTACGCTGGAATTCAATGTCGGTGAAAATATTGAATCCGCTATTATTCTAACTCATAACAAAGTACAGGCTAACCTGGATATTATGCCACCCGGGGGTGATATGCCTCTGATTAAACCCAAAGAAATTGATGATGTCCCTGTTCTGACTCTCACTTTATGGTCCAATGAAGTGGATGATGAACAACTTCGTACTCTGGGTTTCAGCTTAATTCAAAATCTTAAACAAGTCCCTAAAACAGGTAATGCTTTTCTAACAGGTGGCCGTTCACGCCAGTTAAAAATTGATATCCAGCCAGAAAAACTATCCGGTTATGGTATTACTGTTGGTCATATCGCACAGGTCATTCAAACATTTAATACTGAACAACTGGTTGGCAGTGTGGAAATGGATAGTCAGTTTTACTTTGTTGAAAGCGGTGCATTCTTCAGCAATGCCAAAGATTTTCAACGTTTAATTGTTGGCTCTCACAATCAACGACCAGTGTACCTTTCTGATGTTGCAAAGGTTTATGAAGCACCAGAAGACACCAAACACATGGTTAACTATTATTCCACAGATCATCAAAAAAAATCTGAAATTGCCGACGGTGCTCCAGCAGTTACTATTGCCATTGCCAAACAACATGGTGCTAATGGTGTCAGTGTGGTTGATGATCTGCTTGCCAAAGTTGAAGAATTAAAAGGTTATATGATACCTGATAATGTTCACGTTGAAGTTACTCGTAACTATGGATTCACAGCCAATGAAAAAGTAAACAGCCTAATGTTTAAACTATTAGTAGCCACAATGGCAGTCACCTTTTTGGTGTGGATATCACTTGGTGTAAGACCTGCAATTGTCGTTCTGGTTACTATTCCCGTTGTTCTCGTGGTCACTATTTTTGTCGCAATGATGATGGGCTTCACTATCGACAGGGTCAGTTTGTTTGCACTAATTTTCTCAATTGGTTTTCTGGTGGATAATGCCATTGTGATAGTTGAGAACATTTACAGTCGCTGGTTACAAAATGGGGCAACAACTACAGCCGTAGCTGTTGATGCTGTCAGGGAAGTAGGAAATCCAACCATTCTAGCCACATATACAGTTATCGCAGCCCTGCTCCCTATGGGCTTTGTCCGAGGCATGATGGGACCTTATATGGAACCTATTCCAGCTTTGGGTTCAGTAGCTATGATTTTCTCTCTAATTGCCGCTTTAATTTTTACCCCCTGGCTAGCCATACGCTTATTACCTTCAATGGATAAATTACGCAAAATGGAAGCTCGGGATCAAAAAATTGATAATGCTTTAGAGAAGTTTTTCCGTAAAGTTATTGGTAAACTGGTCAATAATAAACTCTGGGGAAGAGGCTTTCTTGCGGCTTTAATTGCTTCATTTTTCTTAACAATTTATATGTTTGTAAATACAGCTGTTACCGTTAAAATGCTGCCTTTTGATAATAAATCAGAGTTTAATGTTGTTATTGATATGCCTGATGGTACATCTTTAGCAAACACTGCCAGTGTCACAAGAGAAATCGTTGAAATTATTAAAACTGTTCCTGAAGTACTAGCCGTACAGGATTATATTGGTACTTCAGCACCTTTTGATTTTAATGGTCTGGTACGCCATAACTACCTTCGCCAATATCCCTGGCAATCTGAAATTCATGTACAATTACTTCATAAAAAACAGCGTGAACGTAGCAGCCATGAAATTGCCGTCGAAGTGCGAAAATTAATAGCACCAATTAAAAAGACTTATGCTGCAACGACCACAGTCGTGGAAATGCCTCCCGGTCCCCCTGTGTTACAAACTGTGGTTGCTGAAGTCCATGGACCTGATGCAGAAACACGCCGTCAAGTAGCCGCAGATTTAACTCAAATTTTTGAAGAATCCAAGTTAATAGATGATGTTGATAATTTCATGCGAGGCGATTTAGACACCTGGCGTTTTGAAATTGACATGGATAAAGCTGCTTTTTATGGTGTTTCAACTCAAATAATTAATCAACATCTTGCCATGGTTATGGGACAGTTTAAAGTAGGAGATGTTAAACAAAAACGTATTCTCGAACCAACCTATATCTTATTGCAAATTCCATTGGTAACTCGTACTAACCTGGACTCCCTTGCTGAAATGCCCGTTATGACACAAGATAGACGCATGGTTCCTTTAGGTGAATTAGGTAGCTTTATTAAGGTCAAACATGACCCTATGATATTCCATAAGGATTTACGTCCTGTAGAATTCGTCCTAGGTGATGCTGTTGGTCGTCTCGCTGCACCTATTTATGCCATGATGGATGTGGATGAGCGTCTTAAAAATTATAAGACTCCTGATGGTGTGACCATGTCTGGAACTTACACCGCTCCTCCAGAGTCTGACATGCAATCTGGATTTGAATGGACAGGCGAGTGGACAGTGACCTATGAAACCTTCAGAGATATGGGGATTGCTTTTGGTGTCGCCTTAATTGCTATTTATATGCTGGTGGTCTGGCAATTTGGTAATTTTTCAATCCCAGCCATCATTATGACACCTATCCCTCTCACTCTTTTAGGTATCATTCCAGGCCATTGGATCATGGGGGCTGATTTTACAGCAACTTCAATGATTGGCTGGATTGCTCTAGCAGGTATTATTGTGCGAAATTCCATTCTTCTTATTGACTTTACCATGGTCGAAGTGGGGCGTGGTATGGAACTCTATGATGCAGTCATTACCGCGGCAAAAGCCCGAACACGCCCTATTATGATCACTGCTTTAGCATTAGTTTTAGGCTCAGCAGTTATTTTGACAGACCCTACGTTTGAAGGTATGGCAATCTCACTACTCTTTGGTGTATTTGTTTCCACCATCCTGACCCTATTAGTAATTCCTCTTGGCTGTGTCAGCCTTGGTGAAAAAATATTCCGCGAAGCAGCAGCTATTGATACTCGTATCGAAAGAGAGCGTGAAGAAGCATTAAAAGCAGAAGAAAAACTTAAAAAAATGAG
>JAPHSW010000277.1 GCA_026196615.1 Gammaproteobacteria bacterium
ATGCTACAACCGATGATAGAGAAGCCTGTCTAAAAGCAGGAATGGATGATTTTATTACCAAACCTATTAGTCCTGAGCAGTTATCCAGTGCAATCAAAAAGCTTTGTTCTGCACAGATATAATCCAATGTCACAGGTAGATTTTTTTTTCTTATAAACTACACTGTAGTTAAATTACATTAACTTTATTCTAATTACAGATGTTAATATGTTAGATAACACCCTAAACATTTCTGATCTGCACATTCTTATTGTTGAACCATCCAGTGTTCAATCCAAAATTATTCGTAGTCATTTTCAAGATGCTCATGTAAACAGTGTTGATATTGTACATAACGGTGCTCAGGCAATTGAATCAATGTCTGACAGTCCTCCTGATCTTATTGTCAGTGCCTTATACCTTCCTGATATGACGGGTACCGAGCTAGTTCAAACCATGCGAAATGATAATGCACTTGAAAATGTTCCCTTTATGCTGATATCCAGTGAAACATCATTTGAACAACTTGATCCTATTCGACAGGCTGGTGTTGTTGCTATTTTACCAAAACCATTTGAAGTAAATGATTTAAAACGTGCCTTGTTTAACACTCTGGATTTTATCAATCCCAGTGCTAGTGAAGTCGACAGTATGGATTTTGATGACTTTCATGTACTTGTTGTTGATGACAGTTTAATGGCCAGAAAACACATTCGACGAGTACTTGAAAAAATGGGAATCACTTCATTCTCAGAAGCCATTAATGGTCAGGATGCAGTAGCAATTATTGAAAATAATTTTTTTGATCTGATTGTTACCGATTATAATATGCCCGAAATGGATGGTGCTGAACTCACTCGTTATGTGAGAGAAAAGAGTTCTCAAAGTTCAATCCCTATTCTTATGGTTACCAGTGAAAACGATAATAATCGACTCGCAGCAGTACAACAATCTGGTGTATCTGGTATTTGCGATAAACCATTTGAACCCGATACAGTTAAAGCTTATTTAAAGAATATTATGGCTGGTATCTAATTATTAAGAAAATAGTTTATAATAATGGGTTACTAAAATCATGACAAGTATGATATGACGCCTAAACAAATCTATTATGATGCAATTAAACATCATAACTTTTATCCCGACACTGTGCAGGAAAAAGCAGTTCAACTAACCGAGACACTTTATCAACAACTTGTTAATCCATCATCCGCTTACTCTTTAGCCCATCACTCTGCACGCAATTCCGAGCAAGCAATTGATAGCTCCTGGTTACAATCGATCAAACAAAATTTTCTGTCCACCTTTTTTTCAAAAAAAAAATCAGCAATCAAAGGACTCTATTTCTGGGGTGGTGTAGGTCAAGGAAAAACCTGGCTTATTGACAGCTTTTTTAATACGCTGCCATTTCCAAATAAGCGACGAATTCATTTTCATCCCTTTATGCATGAAATACATGAGCAACTAAAAATCCTACCTAAAACACCTGATCCTTTACCCATCATTGCAAAACAAATGGTCGAAGAGATTCAACTGCTATGCATTGATGAGTTTCATGTTCAAGACATCACTGATGCCATGATATTGGGAGGCTTATTTAAAGCATTGTATTCCGAAGGGCTGGTGTTAGTCATCACGTCAAATATTGCCCCTGATGAGTTATATAGAAATGGTTTACAAAGAGACAGTTTTTTACCTGCAATTAAAATGATCAAGCATCATTCTCATATTTTCGAATTGAATAATAAAGTAGATTATCGAACTCTAGTACTAGAAAAAGAGGGTTGTTATCACTCTCCTCTTAATGAATACAATAGAAATATGATGTCACAGCATTTTCTAAAAATCAGTCAACATGCTCCTATTCATACACAGTTTGTTGAAATTAACAAACGTAAAATTCAAGTGATTGCAGTTAATCGTTCATCAAAAAACCATCCTAATGCTGTAATATGGTTTGAATTTAATGAGTTATGCAACACAGCCCGCTCCAGTGTTGACTTTCTATGGATTGCTCAACACTACCCCAATATATTAGTGTCTAATATTTATAAAATGAATGAAGAGCAGAATGATATAGCAAAACGTTTTGTGCATCTGATTGATGCATTATATGATAAGCATTGTGCTTTGGTGATTAGTGCAGAAGCAGAGCCTGATCAACTCTATCGTGGTAGACAACTCAAAATATCTTTTCCAAGAACAGCGAGCCGTTTAAAAGAAATGCGTAGTAAATTATACCGAGGAAAACAAGAACTTTAATTTCTTATACAAACAGTTGAGATTGCTCATCTGTTGGCTCTTCACAACATTCATTCATGCCAGCAATTTTTTGCATCATCTCTCGATCTTTAATCACAATATGTTTACGCTCTGCTTCAATCAGGCCATCTTCCTGAAAACGAGTAAACATACGACTGACCGTTTCAACTGCGAGTCCCAGATAATTTGCAATATCATTGCGAGACATACTCAGATAAAACTCGGCTGAAGAAAAACCTCGTTGTTTGAAGCGCAAAGAAATGCTTAATAAGAATGCAGATAATCGTGCTTCTGCTGTTTTCTTTCCTAAGAGAAGCATGAGCTCCTGATCATCAAAAATTTCTTTACTCATCAGTCGTAAGAGCTGGTGCTGCAATGTGGGTAATTCTTGAGATAAACCTTCCAAATTTTCAAATGGCACTTCACAAACGCTAGTGGTCTCCAAAGCTTTTGCTGCACAGGGGTGTTTACCTTTGCCAATTGCATCCAGTCCCAATAATTCACCGGGCAAATGAAATCCAGTCACTTGTTCCTGACCGTCAACCGTAGGAGAATAAGTTTTAAGAGATCCTGAACGAACGACATAAATGGAATTAAAGGAACCGCCAACTTGAAAGAGGTGTTCGTTACGTTTTAATGGTCTCTTACGTTCAATAATATCATCAAGCTTTTCTAAATCAGCTCCCGTAATTGAACGGGGAAGACACAATTGATGTAAGCTGCATTCTTTGCAGGCAACCTTGACCGCATGAAAATCAACAACTTTCTTTTGCCGTAGCTTACCTTGTTGTGTCTTTTGTTGCATGCAATGCACCTGTATTTGTCATAGAATGATCAGCTCTAGCCTGTCACCGCCATGTAAAGTTCAGACTAAATAATTGATAAATATCAATTCTATACTAAAAACGTCTAAAAAAACAACAACAATCTTAGTTATTGCTAATATTTATGAGACTCATATAATACAAGATAAGTCAAAGCAAGAAGTATATATGACTCTTCTTGATTTAGGCCAAGAATATAAATTATAAAACACAACAAAAAGCTAATGGAGCTTAGTCAGCAATGTCAGAAAACAGGTCAGAAAGACAAGCCAGCGTTAAACGTGATACTAATGAAACTCAAATAGAAGTCAACATCAACCTTGACGGTTCCGGACAAGGTAAATTTGATACTGGTGTCCCATTTTTGGAACACATGATGGATCAAATTGCTCGTCACGGCATGATTGATATTTCTATTAAGGCACAAGGCGATCTGGATATTGATGCACATCATACAGCAGAAGACATTGGTATCACTCTAGGCATGGCAATGAAACAAGCTCTGGGTGATAAAAAAGGCATTACACGATATGGTCATGCCTATGTACCACTTGATGAGGCTCTGTCTCGGGTTGTCATTGACTTTTCTGGACGCCCTGGATTAGAAGATCACGTCGATTACAAGCGTGAAACAATTGGTCATTTTGATACTGAGTTATTTCACGAATTTTTTCAAGGTTTTGTCAATCACGCTCTGGTTACCTTGCATATTGACAACATCCGTGGTCGAAACAGTCATCATATCGCTGAAACCGTTTTTAAGGCTTTTGGTCGTGCTGTGCGTATGGCAATTACTGATGATTCCCGCATGCAGGGTACTATCCCTTCTACTAAGGGTAGTTTATAATACTGCCTCTTTTACATTACAGGCTAGAGACTTTAATAGCTCTAGCCTTAGCTATGACCTTAAAAATACTGGCTTTATCACTTTGTTTTAAAAAATAGCCACAAACGATGATCTCAACATTATGACTACATCTATTACAGTTGCTGTTATTGACTACGGTATGGGGAATTTGCACTCCGTTGCCAAAGCTCTGGAACATGCTAACTCATTTGCAAAAGTACAGGTGACTTCAGACAAGCAACTTATCGCCAATGCCGATAGAGTTCTGTTACCTGGTGTAGGTTCCATGCGAGATTGCATGGGTGAAATGCAACGTCTTGATTTAATTGATACCATTAAACATGCGGCCGCCAACAAACCTTTTATGGGCATTTGTATCGGCATGCAGGCCTTGATGACGCATAGTACTGAAAATGATGGCGTAAACTGTCTAGATATTATTCAAGGTGAAGTCGAGCGCTTTGCTGATGATCTTCATGATCCTCTTACATCCAATGCAGATAACCGCTTAAAAATACCTCATATGGGATGGAATCAGGTCAACCAACAGATCAAACATCCTTTATGGAAAAATATCCCTCAAAATCAGAGGTTTTATTTTGTGCATAGTTATTTTGTCGTTCCTCAAACACCAGAACCAATAGCGGGCTCAACCCAATATGGCCACCCTGTTTGTGTCGCACTGGCTCAGGAAAATATTTTTGCAACACAGTTTCACCCAGAAAAAAGTTCTGATTCTGGCTTGCAATTATTTTCTAATTTTATTGATTGGGATGGAACTTACAGCTCCTAGAAGAACTTCCTTGAGGAAAAATGGTTATTCTCCTGAAGAGACAGTAATAGCTGGTTTATTTACCAGTGGAAAGCATTGATTACTTTACTAATAATAGCTCTCAACATAGATTTTGTAACTGAGTGCATTTAACACTACATAACTCTTAACTTAACAAGAAGGGTGAGAAAAAAATGATATTAATTCCTGCTATCGACTTAAAAGATGGTCAATGTGTTAGGTTGCGTCAAGGACGCATGGATGATGATACCGTTTTTTCTGATAATCCAGTTGAAATGGCTGGCCGTTGGTATGAAGCAGGTGCCCGCAGACTCCATTTAGTTGATTTAAATGGTGCATTTGAAGGTAAGCCTGTCAATGGTGACATCATACAGGAAATCACCCGAACTTATCCTGACTTACCAGTTGAAATTGGTGGTGGTATCCGCACTGTTGAAACAGTAGAAGCTTATCTCAATGCCGGTGTTGCCTATGTTATTATTGGCACCAAAGCCGTTGAAGATCCAGATTTTGTCACTCAATTATGCAAAGAATTTCCAGGGAATGTCATTGTTGGCCTAGATGCGGTTGATGGCAAGGTTGCAATTAAAGGCTGGGCCGAAGTGTCTAGTGTGGATTTATTTGATCTCTCAAAACGTTTTGAAAATGATGGTGTTGATGCCATTATTTATACTGATATTAATCGTGATGGTATGATGCAGGGTGCAAATGTTGAAAATACAGCAGCCCTGGCTAAGGCCATTAATATCCCTGTAATCGCATCAGGTGGGATTCATGATTTAAAAGATGTTGAAGATATTTGTAAAGTAGCACACTATGGAATTTCTGGAGCCATTACTGGACGTGCTATTTATGAAGGTACTTTAGACTTCTCTGAAGGTCAAAAGTTAGCAGATACTCTATTAGCAAAATAAACACTATATTTCAGGAAAAGTCTCAGGAAAAAGAATGGCACTAGCAAAACGTATAATTCCTTGTCTTGATGTTGACAAAGGTCGAGTCGTCAAAGGCGTACAATTTGTTGATATTCGTGATGCTGGCGATCCAGTTGAAGTTGCACGACGTTACAATAGTGAAGGTGCCGATGAAATTACCTTTTTAGATATTACTGCAACTCACGAAGGTCGAGACACTATTGTCCATGTCGTAGAACAGGTTGCGGGAGAGATTTTTATCCCTTTAACAGTTGGCGGTGGAATCCGAACGGTTGATGATGTTCGCATGATGCTAAATGCAGGGGCCGATAAAGTCGCAATTAATTCCGCTGCAGTTGCCAACCCGGATTTTGTCCGAGAAGCTGCTGAAAAATTTGGAAACCAATGTATAGTCGTCGCCATTGACGCCAAACAAGTAGAAAGTAATACCAAAGAGCCACGTTGGGAAATTTTCACTCATGGTGGTCGAAAACCAACAGGTATTGATGCCATCGAATGGTCTAAAAAAATGGTTTCCTATGGTGCTGGAGAATTGTTAGTGACCAGTATGGATAACGATGGTGTTAAAAATGGTTTTGATTTACCCTTAACTCGAACAATCAGTGATAATGTAGCTGTTCCCGTTATTGCCTCTGGTGGTGTAGGCAACCTTGATCATTTAGTTGATGGGGTTAATGAAGGCCATGCAGATGCTGTCCTGGCCGCCAGTATTTTCCATTTTGCTGAATACAGTATCGGAGAAGCAAAACGTCATATGGCAGAAAAAAATATTGAGGTTCGTCTGTGAGCACTGATACAACCTGGCTTGATGAAATAAAGTGGGATGATCAGGGTTTGATCCCCGCAATTGCTCAAGATGAAAAAACAGGTAAAGTAGTTATGTTTGCCTGGATGAATCGCGAATCACTTGCCATGACGATAGAAATGGGGCGTGCTGTCTATTGGTCACGTTCCCGTTCAAAATTATGGCCTAAGGGTGAAGAATCTGGACATGTACAAAAACTCAAGTCTCTACGTGTTGATTGTGATAAAGATGTCATATTAATGAGCATTGAACAAGTCGGTGGTATTGCTTGTCATACAGGTAGAGAAAGCTGTTTTTACTTTGAACTGACTCAAAAAGATAAAACGATTCAATGGCAGGCTGTTGAGCCTGTAATAAAAAATCCTGATGAGATATATAAATAAGTTTTACATAACTTTATTATAAAAAAGTTCTTTAATGGGAGAAAAAGTGTCAAACGATATCCTTGAACAACTTGCACAAACCTTAGAAGAGCGTAAAAATGCTGATCCAGAATCCTCTTATGTTGCAAAGCTACATCATAAAGGCCTGGATACGATTCTAAAAAAAGTTGGCGAAGAAGCAACTGAAACAGTTATTGCCTCAAAAGGTGGCAATAAAGATGAAATCATTTACGAAACGGCAGATTTATGGTTTCATAGCATGGTTATGCTGTCCCATCACGGTCTCAGCCATAATGATGTATTAAATGAACTGTCTCGTCGTTTTGGCCTGTCAGGCATTGAAGAAAAAGCCAACCGGAAGCCTTAAGGCACGATAGGAAGTTATGAGCCACTAAAAGAAAAAAAGTGAGTAGATAAATGAGTAATTGCCTTTTTTGCAAAATTATAGCGGGTGATATTCCTGCTGATATTGTCTATCAGGATGATAAAATTCTGGTTTTTAAAGACATCAACCCTAAGGCAGATGTACACTTACTCATAATTCCCAAAGTTCATATTGAAAGTTTGGCCGAATTAAATACATCTCACAATGACCTCATTGCTTATATGATGTTA
>JAPHSW010000043.1 GCA_026196615.1 Gammaproteobacteria bacterium
CAATGTACCGCCTTCTGCCTCTTCTACCAGTCCTTTCTTTTTATTAACAGCTCCAGTAAAAGACCCCTTCTCATGCCCAAATAATTCACTTTCAAATAAAGATTCTGACAGACCTGAACATTCAACAGTGACGCATGCCATCGAGTGTCGTAAGCTTGCCTGATGAACAGCATGTGCAACCAGTTCTTTGCCACTTCCAGATGCTCCTTGTAACAACACAGAAATATCATACTCTGCAACACGATTAATCAAACTTAACAACTTATTAAAAGATGGTGATTTTCCGACCATTCCCTTTTGCACAGATTTCGGGCTGGCATGCTTGATGGTTTTCATTACTTCAAGAAAATAAAGTTGTCCATCACCTCCTCTTATTGGTGACAGTGACACATCGACGTGCTCTTCCCCATATCGTGTATGATGAACATGAAGAACTCGCTGATTCATTAGAGTTGATTTTGCTAATTGTAGAGGACATGACTCCCCCTCTTTATCACAACTATGTGAGTATTGATGAGAAACTTCATAGCAATGATGTTTTTTTAATAATTTAATTTCATTTGAAATCATGTTATCAGTTGAGACTTCAGCAGAAATTGAACCGGATGAACTTGAATGATGACAATGTCCATCAAGATTATACAATTCAAGATAAGCCATATTAGCTTTAATGATGACATATTTATCAGAAACTAATACTGCTGGTTCTTCATAAGAATCAACTATATCTTGTAAATTAAGAATTAAGCTTGTTTTCATAGTGTGTTTAGTTTAAAAAAATAATAACGTATTGCTGCAAGATAAAGATAACTTAAGGAGTAAAAAAAGGCCATCCAATATAACAATTAAAACTATTTTTAATTGTTGTTAATTTCTTTTCATAAATCACTTTACTTTTAGGAAAAAAAAGTTATTATTAACGAAAACGATAATAAAGCAATAACTCAGACAAACCTAAGCCCATTTTTATTGAGTGCATATTCATATAATTTTTTACAGATACTTATTATTGATATTAATTTAAAAACTTGAGTTCATTAAGATAACGACAATAATAAAAATTCAAATCTGGTAATAAAATATATGAGTATATTTACACAAGCTTATATTACTTAGATAAATTAATAATACAACGATCTTGTTGGTTTCATTATTAAGTCCAAATAAGTAACTAAACATTCCTTCCAAAGATTATTTTATATATTTTCTTTCGTTTTGAAATTATTATGCTACTTTAAGTGCATTATAAAAAATTTCCGCTATTCAATAGATTGAGTGGCTCAATTATTAATAAAATAGATTCATTACAACAATTGTAGTTTTAATTATCAGGAGATAATATTTTATGGCTCACGTCGTTATTATTGGTGCTGGAACCGGGGGGATGCCTTGCGCATATGAAATGCGAGATGCTTTAGGAAAAGAACATCTCGTCACAATGGTCAGTGAAAACGAAACTTTTGACTTTACCCCTTCTAATCCATGGGTTGCTGTTGGCTGGCGTCAAAGAAAAGACATCAGTTTTGAATCAAGACCCTATCTTGAAAAACGTGGTATTAACTTCGTTGCTCATCGAGTTGACAAAATTGACCCTGTTAATAATGAATTAACTCTGAATAATAATGAAAAAATAACCTATGATTATTTAGTGATTACTACAGGACCCAGATTAGCATTTGAAGAAGTTGAAGGTTCTGGTCCTGATGCAAATAGCCAATCAATTTGTTCCTTACCTCATGCAGAAACAGCATATGATGATTTTGAAGCTCTAGCAGCTGATCCAGGCCCTGCAATTGTTGGTGCTATGCCATTTGCCAGCTGCTTCGGCCCCGCATACGAGTATGCTTTTATTTTAAACAGAGAATTACAAAAACGTAAACTTCGTGACAAAATTCCAATGACACTGGTCACTTCTGAGCCTTACATTGGTCACTTAGGTTTGGGGGGGGTTGGGGATTCTCAAGGTATGCTTGAATCTGAACTGCGCCAGCATCACATTAAATGGATTTGTAATGCCAAGACAACTAAAATTGAAGCTGGCATGATGTTTGTTGACGAACTCAATGATGACGGTAGTGTTAAAAAACAACATGAACTTCCTTTTAAACACGGTATGATGTTACCTGCATTTAAAGGTGTTCACGCAGTAGCGAATGTTGAAGGTCTTTGTAACCCTCGAGGATTTGTTATCGTTGACAAACAACAACGTAGCCCTAAATATAAGAATATTTTCTCTGCTGGAGTTTGTATTGCAATTCCTCCTGTAGAAACAACACCTGTCCCAACAGGTGCTCCAAAAACTGGTTATATGATTGAATCAATGGTTACTGCAATTGTTCATAATATTGCTGATGAATTGACTGATGTTGAACCATCTACTGAAGGGACATGGAATGCTATTTGTCTTGCTGATATGGGCAACACTGGTGCTGCTTTTGTTGCCATTCCACAAATACCACCCAGAAACCTGGCATGGTTCAAAAAAGGCAAATGGGTGCATTTAGCTAAGATTGGTTTTGAAAAATATTTTATACGTAAAATGAAATCTGGTTCAAGTGAACCAATCTACGAAAAGTATTTATTGAAAGCACTTGGTATTAATCGTCTGAAGTAAATTGCTAAACTATTACATTACTAAACTATTACATTACTAAACTATTAAAGTATAGAGGCATTAATCATATCACCTCTATACTTTAATTAATTACTGAATTATTCACTAATTCGGTACACTTCTATAACATTCGATAATTGAGTAATTCGATTTAAAGCACGACTCAATTGTGCAATTCCAGCAATTTCCAAAGACAGTCTCATTCGTGCTGAATAATCTGATTTGTTTGTTGAAGTATTCACACCTAAAACATTAATTTCCATATTGGCTAAAATTGAAGTGACATCCCTTAATAAGCCTTGTCTATCCATTGCGATTAACTCAATCATGACGGTATAACACTGATTTATTTCATGATTCCATTCCACTTCAGTTAAACGTTCACTATTTTCTTCAAGAGCATGTTGAATATTATGACAGTCACTACGGTGAATAGTTATGCCACGAGTTTTGGTGATAAAGCCAATAATATCGTCGCCAGGTACTGGTTTACAACATTGTGCAATCTGAGTGAGGATATTCTCAACACCATAAATTGTTACATCTCCAGAGCCCTGTGGTAATAATTCTATTGTTTGTTGAACAGGCTCATATTTTTCTACCTGAGTGGATTCACTATGACCACCCAATTCTTGAATTGATGTTGCAATCTGACCTGTGGTGATTTCACCACGACCTATTTCCGCAAAAAGATTTTCAGTATCATCAAGGTTAAAATGTTGAGCTAAACTGGTATGAGAAATATTTGAAATACCCAGGCGATGCAGTTCTTTTTCCAGAATCTCACGACCAGCCAATAAATTTTGATCATAGTTCTGCTGTTTAAACCAATGTCTAACTTTAGCTCTTGCTCTTGAAGTTTTTAAATAACCTAGTTGAGGGTTTAACCAATCACGGCTGGGGGAACCATTCTTTGTTGTCAGGATTCTAACTTGTTCACCACTTTTTAATTCATAAGTGAGCGGAACCATCTTTTCATTAACTTTGGCACCACGACAGCAAGCCCCTACTTCGGTATGAACATAAAATGCAAAGTCTAAAGGTGTTGCCCCCTGTGGCATATCAATAATTTCACCTTCAGGTGTCATTACATAAACGCGATCTTGAAACACCTCAGATTTAAAGCGATCAATAAAGTCACCCGCATCTTTTTCTTCATCTTTCCATTCGAGTAATTGTCGTAACCAGGCTATTTTCTGTTCATAATGACCACTTTGCTTTCCACCTTCTTTATAACGCCAATGCGCAGCTACTCCATATTCTGCATGTTTGTGCATGTCGTATGTACGGATCTGAATTTCAAGCGTTTTTCCCTGTGGGCCAACCACTGCAGTATGAATTGATTGATAATTGTTTTCTTTAGGTGTTGCAATATAATCATCAAATTCATAGGGAATATGTCGCCAAATAGTATGCACCACACCCAGAGCATGATAGCAGTCTTTTAATTTATCAACATGAATTCGGACAGCACGCAAATCATAGAGCTGGTGAAACCCCAGGTTTTTACGTTTCATTTTCTTCCAAATACTATAGATATGTTTGGAACGTCCCGTTACTTCACCCTCAATATGATTTTCAATAAGATTATTTTGAATCACATTGACAACATCATCAATGTATTTATCCCTATCAACTTTTCTCTCAGCCAAATACTTCGCAATTTTTTTGTAATTCTCTTCATCTAGAAAGCGGAAGGCCAGATCTTCTAACTCCCATTTGAGTTGCCAAATACCCAATCTATTTGCCAGTGGTGCATATATTTCTGCGGTTTCACTGGCAATCAACTTTTGCTTTCGAGGCGGTAAAGAGTCAAGAGTGCGCATATTATGTAGACGATCAGCCAATTTAATCATCACAACACGGACATCTTCTGCCATTGCAAGTAATAGCTTACGTAAGTTTTCAGCTTTTAAACCTTCTTTTTTAATTGCTCCACTAATATCAGGTTTTAAAGTAGCAAACGCCTTCATTTTTGTAACACTATCAACTAAAGTTGCGACTTCCTTGCCAAATTTTTTTTCAAGTTGATTAAGTGTGATATCAGTATCCTCAACAACATCATGCAATAATGCTGTCATCAAGGAAGGCGTGTCTAAATTGAGGGAAAGTAAAATTTCTGCAACTGAGATGACATGAAACACGTAGGGTTCACCCGATGCTCGGACTTGTCCTTCATGTGCTTTATCTGCAAACAAAAAGGCTTCTTTCAAAGCTTCTAAATCAAGATGCTCATGACTGTCCTTAATTTTAATGACTAATGCATTAAAACGCTCCTGAGGAGTATCATGAACATCAGCAATTGCTTCTACATAAACCATTTTCTAATACTTGCATGTGTGTTTAAGAAATAAAAAGAAATTATTATTATTGCATCATTAATATGACATTTTTTTAATAAAAAATCCTTATATATTACTATGATAGACAATGTAACTATAAAATCTATTAAAAATAATTAATTTATCAATTATTTACACCATCTTATGAACTATGTTTTTTTTTTAAAAAATAATACTGTTTTAATAATCAGCAAAATGATCGGAGCACTGTGAAACAATAAATCAAAAATGTCTAATGGTGCAACCAAAGTCCCAGACATCAACATATTTATTTTTTCCAATAAATGTGGTTGAGCTCCAAAAGGTGCAGTTCCAAGTAGTAAAGCTATAATAATTAGAATAGGAAAGGAAAAGTTGTCCAGAAATTTTTGCATGAGTTTTATTTTGTCAGTTGTAAGTAAATTAGCATTTTATTAGTTGTTTATTTTCTAATCAACCATTAACTGATATTAAGCATAGAAAACACTGTAAAAAATTATAAATGTTCTATAATTTGTTTATGAATATTTTATTTCGAAAAATACTTAAGTTTGTATCATACATTATGGCCTGTTCCCTGGTTTTTTTCGCCTGTAACACCTATTCTGAAGAAGCTAAGGCTCAATTTGTTGACACACCTTATGCTGATGAGCAAAAAGTTCTTTTTGAATTATTTCTCGATGAACCTGCAAAAATACATTCCGCTCTATATTGGCTACGCTCATATATGAATACACTTACTGGTGAACCTTATGCTCTAGCTCCAGAGTTTATGAACATAATTGTCCTCATACATGGCACTGAAATTGTGACATTAGCAAAGAAGAATTACGAAAAGTATAAAACTGCGGTTGAACGAATGCGCTATTATGAACAACTTGGTGTTGAGTTCAGAGTTTGTGGTGATGCAGCCCATGATTATGGTTACACCAGAGAAGATTTTCATGACTTTGTTAAAATTGCACCTTCTGCAATTGTAGAATTAGCCCATTGGCAAACTCAGGGCTATGCAATTATTCGCCCTCTCGTTTTTGAAAAAAAATACACAATTGAAGAAATTCGATAGTAATACTATCAATATATTACAACCTTTCAATAAGATTATGTGTTGTTTTGAGTAACTTTTATTCTAATAGCTTTTCTTCTTTAATTTTATCTTTGACAAGCCCACTTCCTAAAACTTCTTGATATCATTTATCCCAATACAATAGCATCCTCATTAAAAAATTTTAATAGGTGAAGGTTTTCACAGTTTATTATCAATGACTGTTTAATAGTTTCTGGAGTGAGAGGTGAAAAGCTTGCTTGGTGTACTATCAATTGAGGAGTTAAATATAACTCTGAATTGCTTTAATATGAGCAACAATAAAATGTGATACAGCTCACATTAAAGCTATATTAGTTAAAATTTACAAAAACTAGTGTCAGTTTTTTACACACAAAGATTTTATCCTCATTTACTTCAATCAAATCTAAGATTTTCTTAAAAAAACATTGGGTATCAAATAATTAAGCAAGGATATTCATAAAAAAAACCTTTTTCATTTACTCTAAAAGCTGCCTGCTAGGTGATTATTTATTATTGAGAGAGGGTAAAAACTACGCCTCTGCGTAAAAGTTATCCTACGCGGAAAAAATTTTAATCATGTTATATTAAAAAAGACCTATTACAAATAGGGTCACTCATAGGCAAATGGATGATTATCATTAAGTCCTCCTAGGTTGTTTTTCACTAAAAACTCCCCATGCAACAAGCCACTTACTTGCCTGAGAGTTTGATTCAACTGTAGACTGTAGTATAGATGTGGTAATGGCCCCCTTTTTTATTATGAAAAAATATTTATTCATTTTAGCCTTATTATTTATAAGTGCAAATTCTTATTCTGGTCAATGGGAATCAGCTAATACTGGTGTTTTATTTAATTCTAAGCAAGAGGGTTGTAATTCATTGTGGCCTTCTTTCTTTTTAATAGATAATGAGAACGCTGATGCTTATCAGAATGTTCGTTTAGATTATTTGACACATTCAACACCTACAACAGTTAAATGCTACGGCATTGGGGAAGCAGTAAGTGATGGGGAATCGGCTACTTTAGGTAATTATAAGCTGTATTATAGAAATATTGAATGTCCTGTGGGTACTGTTGAAAATGCGGTAACTCAGTCATGCGACCCTGCATCTAAAGATTGTTTTAATTCTTATAATGATCTAGACCCACTTCTTCCAGGCATCCAATGCTCTCTCCCAAAAGTATCAGGCTGTCATAGTATTAATTTAAGTGCTGGTAATCCTTGTGATGCCTCCACAGGCAATAAATTCCAAACAGAAACCGATTACAACTCCAATACCTTAAATTTTATCCGATATTACAATAGTCTTTTTGAAAATCAATCTGTTTTAGGCAAACAATGGACTCATAACTTACTTTCTTTCCTAACCATCAATAACACGATTGAAGCTCATCGTTCTAATGGTAAAGTCCTGGAATTTAACAATGAGACAGGCAGTTGGGTAAGCGATGCCGATATCACAGACACTCTGACTCCAGTGGGTTCCCACTGGGAATATAAAACCAACAATGACAGTATTGAAACCTATAATGAAAACGGTCAATTACTAACAGAAAAAACTCGTGATGGTAAAATTACAACATATACATACTATACTAATGGTTTGTTAGAACAAGTCACCGATCCATATGGTCGTACATTAGACTTTGTCTATGATGCATCCAGTCGTTTAGTCACTCTCACCACTCCTGAAAATACTCAGATTCATTATGCTTATGATGAGGTCACAAACAATCTCATCTCAGTCACCTACCCTGATAACACGCCAGGTGATTTAACGGATAATCCACAGAAAATTTATCATTATGAGGACGCCAATTTCTCCAACCACCTCACTGGTATTACTGACGAAAATGGCCATCGCTATGCCACCTGGGCTTACAATACTTCTGGACTGGCCACATTAAGTGAACATGCTAGTAGCACTGAAAAAGTTGAATTAGCCTATAACACCGATGAAACTACCACCGTTACTGATGCCCTGGGCCGTATAAAAAAATATACTTTTGAAACCCATTATGGATTACGCAAACCCAAAACCATTGAGTACACCTTCAATGATGGCCATCAGGTGGTCACCAAACAAAAAACGTATACCTATTATCCTGATAATGGACGAGTAAAAGAGGTGACTGATTATAACGGCCATATCACCTACTACGAATACAATGACCGTGGTCTTGTCATTCTGGAAACTCAGGGCAAAGGCACTTCTGAAGAATACACCATTTCCACCACCTGGCACCCGACCTATCGACTACCCGCCATACGCACTTATCCCGATAGAACGGAAACCTACAGCTATAACAGCATCGGTCAGCTAATCCATACCAACATTACAACAATTCAATTGTAATACAAACTAAGAATAAAGCGCTATTTATGAAAAATATAAAACTCTTAATATTTACGCTACTCACCGTCATCATAATACCAAATGCTCACGGAGTAACAATGCCTGTAAAAGGTGGAACCAACTGTGGTGGTGGAGAATGGATGGATGTTACTACTGGATTAGTGGGCTGCGAAGCTTACTATAAAGCAAGATATGCCTCAACATTGGAAACGTTTAACTACATATTTCCAGCTAAATATAGCTATAGCCCCAGATCACAATTTCTTAATGGAGAACAATATAATATAACTATTGAAACTCATAATCAAAATGGAGATAACGTAGGTGGAGCAAGACTGAGTGTGATCGAATGCGATACTGGTTACGTCTTAAAAAGTCTTAATTGTATTAAAGAAATTACCAATACAGGCTGTAGTGCAGATTTGAATGGTAACCCATGCTCTGCCTCTTCAGGAAATAAATTCCAAATAGAAAAAGATTATATTTCAAAAACTCTATCATTTATTAGATATTATAATAGCTTGTCATCTCAATATACCAATATGGGGGCTCAATGGACTCACAATTATAGTGCTCATCTTAAATTTGATCTTGCCAAAGGCATTGTTGGATCCTATCAAGGACATAGAAGTTTAGCCATTTTTAAAAAAGTGTCTAATGAATGGGTCGATGATTCTGGCACTAATCTTCACCTTCAAGAAAATGGAAATTTATGGGAATTACAAAAAAACAATGACACGATTGAAATGTATAATCAAGACGGACAACTTGTGTCATATCAATTACGAAACGGGGTGGTCTATCAGCTTGAATATATAGTTGAACCTGAATAATATGGTTTTAAATCGGGAGTAATTCCTGATTTACCATCATAGGTTTATTCAGACTAATAAAGTTTCTGATTAAACC